>JAEUQQ010000436.1 GCA_016789685.1 Acidobacteriota bacterium
TCGACAAGGTCGCCCACAGCGTCGTCGCGCTCGACAACGACCTGCGCATCCGCTACTGGAACCGCAACGCCGAGCAGACGCTCGGCTGGTCGCCCGACGAGGTCATGGGGCGCCCGGTGCTCGACGTCGTCGTGCCCGCCGACGAGCACGAGGCCGGCGTGGCGAACATGGCACAGCTCGTCCGCGACGGCGCCCTCGAACTGGTCTCGGACGATGTCACGAAAGACGGCGGGCGCCTCCGCACCCGGAAGTGGATGTCGAAGGTCGTGGGCACCGACGGCGCACCGGTCGGATGGGTCGTGGTCGCCGTCGACGTGCGCGAACTGCACGAGCGCGAACGCGAACTCGAGCGCGCGCTCGCCGACCGCGAGGCGCTGCTGCGCGAGATCCACCACCGGGTCAAGAACAACCTGCAGGTGGTGTCGAGCCTGCTCAGCCTGCAGGCGCGGCGCGCCGGGGCGCCCACGCTGCGCGATGCGGTCAGGGCGTGCCAGATGCGCCTGCGCGCCATCGGGGCCGTCCACGAGGAGCTGTACCGCGCGCCCGGCGTGGCCACGGTCGCCATCGGCGACTTCCTCGGCGGGATGGTCGCGCGGCTGGCCTCGATGGGCGACGACGTGCCGGCCGTCCGCCTCGGGCGGATCACGCCGTCAGCCGTCGGCGTCGACCTGGCCGCGGATCTCGGCCTCGTTCTCACGGAGCTGTGCCTGTCGTGGGCGAACCTCGACTCCGCCTGCGTTCGCGCGATGCGCCTGCGCGTCGACCTCGACGTGATCGACGGCGACGTGGTCCTCGGCGTGACCGACGACGCGGGCGACCGGGAGCAGGCACGCTCGAGCGCGATGGCGGCCATCGATCGCGGGCTTGTCGAGGAACTCACGGGCGAGCTCCAGTGCGCGATCTCGTTCGCCGACGAGGCGACGCCCTCGGTCTCGGTGCGGTTCGGATCGGCGGCCGTCCAGTGACGCGTCCGGATGCAGGCCCCGCTCCGGGCCGGCCCGCGCCCCAGGGGCCCACGCGGATCGGCGTCGTCGGCCTGACGCCGCGCGATCGTGCGGTCGTCGCGCGAGCGGTCGCGTCCGGGGGGGCGCGGCCCGAACTCGTGGACGCGGCAGATCTCGACGCACTCCGCCAGCTCGTCACGCACCGCCGGATCGATGTTGCGGTATGCGGTCACCGCGCCCCGGCGACGAACGCCAGGCTCGCCCTCGACGCGGTGCGCCGCATCACGACGGCGATTCCGGTGGTCGTGCTCGCGCGCGGCGGCGACGAAGACACGGCCGTTGCGCTCATGACCGCGGGCGCGAGCGACTACGTGCCGATGCCGTGCCGTGACGAGGAGGTGCAGCGCGCGCTCGTCGAGGCGGCGTCGATGCCTCCGCATGCGCCGAGAACCAGCCCCACGGCGCGGTTCGCGCACCTGCTCGACCAGCTCGACATCGGCACGTTCCGCATCCTGCCCGATCACACGATCGTCGAGGCCAACGATGCGACGCGGCGCATCATGCGGCTCCCGTCGATGGCCGCGCTGCTCTCGCGACAGGTCGCCATCACCGGGGCGGAACTCGAGCGCCGGGCGCAGTGGACGCGCAGGCTGGAGGCCGATGGGGTCGTGCGACGCTGGAAGACCCGCGTCACGTGCGCCGACGGGACGCCCATCATCCTCGAGGGCGATGCGCGCGCGGTCCACGACGAGCGTGGGCGCTTCGTGGGGGCCGAAGGGCACCTGCGCGACGTGACCGATCGCGAGCAGGCGACCGAACGCCTCGAGTTCCAGGCCCTGCTGCTCGCGCACGTCAGGCACGTCGTGGTCGCGACGGGGCCCGACTTCAAGGTGTCCTACTGGAACCGCTGCGCCGAAGAGCTGCTCCAGCGCCCAGCGGCCGCGGTCGTGGATGGCGACGTGGCCCGCGCCCTCGGTGTCGAGGACCCGGATCGCATCAAGCGCATCGTCGATGCGGCCCTGCTGGCCGACGGTGAGTGGGAAGGGGTGCTCGAGGCACACCGGCCCGACGGACACACCGTGGTTCTGCACGCGCGCGGCGCCAGGCTCGAGGCCGGCGGCAAGCACGTCGGCTACCTCGGCACGATGATCGACATCACCGAGCACCGCCGGCTCGAACGCGAACTCGAAGCGGCGCTCGCGGTGCGCGATCGCCTGCTGCGCGACGTGCACCACCGTGTGCGCCGCAACCTGCAGATGGTGTCGCGCCTGTTGCGACTGCAGCAGGCACGCACCGACGACACCAGCCTGCAGGCGCTCTTTCGTGACAGCGAGCGGCGCCTGCGGGCGATCGCGCTCATCCACGACTGGCTCTCACCGGCGTCGGGGACCTCGCTGGTGAACGTGCGCGACTACCTCGCGCATCTCGTCGAGGGCCTGCACGCTACATCCGGGACGCTCGGCTCGGCGTCGTTGACGACGGCCATCGACCCCGTGTCGCTCGATCTCGACACCGCGGTGCGCCTCGGATTGATCGTCAACGAACTCGTAACCAACGCGCTGAAGCACGCCTTCGTGGGCGGCCGGCCGGGCACGGTGAAGGTGAGCCTGCACGGCACCGCCAGCGGGATGACGTTGACGGTCGAGGACGATGGCGCCGGATTGCCACCCGACGTCGACATCGCGTCGACAGCAACGCTTGGTCTCCCGCTCGTCCGCAACCTCGCCGCAGGCCTGGGGGCCGCCGTGCAGATCGAGCATCACGGCGGCACGCGCGTGCGAATCGTGTTCCCGCCTCCCTGCGCCAGACGCGCGTCATGACACGGCGGGGCGGCAGCGGGCAATGGCGAGCCCGCGCCACGTGTGCGAGAGTAGGCGCACCAACTCAGCGTTCTGGAGGATCCATGCCCGTACGACCCGTCGCCACCTGCCTTGCGATCTGCGCCGTGCTCCTCACCACCGCGCAGGCCGCCGACGACCCATCGGTGGCCGTGCTCGCACGCATCGACGCCCGCGCCGACGCGTATGCGAAGGCGGCCCTGCAGATCTGGGACTGGGCAGAACTCGGCTTCCAGGAGTCGAAAAGCAGTGCGCTGCTCCAGCGGCAGCTCGCCGACGCGGGGTTCCGGATGCAGGTGGGCGTCGCCGACATGCCGACGGGCTTCATCGCGGAGTGGGGAAGTGGCAAGCCGGTCATCGGCATCTTCGGCGAGTTCGACGCCCTGCCGGGCCTCTCGCAGCGGGCCGTGCCCGAGCGCGCGCCCGTCGCCGAGGGCGGTCCCGGACACGCGTGCGGGCACCACACGTTCGGCGTGGCCTCGGCCGCGGCGGCGATCGCGGTGAAGGAGTGGCTCGAGCAGACGAAGACGCCGGGCACCATCCGCTACTACGGCTCGCCGGCCGAGGAAGGCGGCGGGGGCAAGGTGTTCATGATCCGCGACGGCTTCCTCGAGGATGTCGACACGGTGATCGCGTGGCATCCGGGCGATCGGAACGCGGCGAACGCGTCGAGTTCGCTCGCGATGATCTCGGCGCGCTTCCGCTTCAAGGGCATCTCGGCGCACGCGGCGGCCGCGCCCGAGCGTGGACGCTCGGCGCTCGACGGCCTCGAGGCGATGAACTACATGGTCAACATGATGCGCGAGCACGTCCCGCAGGAGACGCGCATGCACTACGCCATCTTCAAGGGCGGCCAGGCGCCGAACGTCGTGCCCGACTACGCCGAGGCCGAATACGTCATCCGTCATCCCGACATGCGCGTCCTCGAGGGCATCTGGGAACGCGTCGTCGAGGCGTCGAAGGGCGCCGCGATGGGGACGGGCACGACCGTCGAGCACGAGGTGATCAGCGCCTACTGGAACATCCTGCCCAACGAGACACTCTCGCGCGCGCAGTATCGCAACCTCGAACGCGTCGGTGGCTACAGGATGACCGCCGACGAAGTGGCGTTTGCCGAGAAGCTCCGCGCCACCATGCCCGATGCGCGCCTGCCGATCGGCTCGCAGGAGGGCATCCAGCCGTTCACCGTCGGCGGCGCGGCGGCCTCGACCGACATGGGCGACGTGAGCTGGGTGGTGCCGACGGTGCAGATGAGCGCGGCGATCTTCGTGCCGGGCATCCCGGCGCACAGCTGGCAGGCGACGGCGTCGGGCGGCACGACGATCGCGATGAAGGGCATGATGGTCGCGGCCAAGACGATGACGCTGACGGCGATGGACCTGTACAGGGATCCCGCGCTGATCGCAAAGGCCAGGGCGGAGTTCGACCAGAAGACGGGTCCCGGCTTCACATGGCGCACGCGTGTCGGCACGCGGCGGCCACCGTACGACTTCCGGAAGTAGCGTCGTGGCGCGACGGCGTCGCGCAGGAGGACGGGTCATGAAGTTCGTGACGATGATGGCGCTCGGCTGCGGCCTCCTGTGCGCTGCTGCGCCGGCGCACTCGCAGGCGGTGGGCGCCGGGCCGGCACCGGTGCGCATCCTCATCGCGTACGCGTCAGCGACCGGCCACACCGAGCAGATGGCCAGGGCGGTTGCCGAAGGCGCGAAGCAGGCAGGGACGGCCAAGGTGACGCTCAAACGCGTCGCCGACGTCAGCGAGGCCGACCTGCTCGAGGCCGACGCCATCATCGTCGGCTCGCCCGTCTACAACGGCGGCATGGCCGCGACGGTCAAGGCGTTCATCGATCGCTGGCCGTTCGAGAAGCTCCACGACAAGGTCGGCGCGGCGTTCGTGACCGGCGGTGGCCTGTCGTCGGGCGAGGAACTCGCGCAGATGTCGATCCTGTCGGCGATGCTCGTCTTCCGCTTCGTGATCGTCGGGGGAGACACCGCGCTGGCACCGTTTGGCGCGTCGGCTGTCGTCGAGGAAGGCAAGCCCGCGAAGGCACGTGGCGTCGATGCCGCTGCGCTCGACAAGGCGCGCGGACTCGGCGCGAGGGTCGCGCGCGTCGCAGCCCGCCTGCGCGCAGACTAGCGCGACCGGGTGCCGCAGCGCGTCGCGCGATCGTGCGCGGCGTGCCCGCCGCCCGGGGGCGGGCCCGCACCCGGGCCACGCCCCCGTCTCCCGCCACTGCCTACGGCGCGACCTGGATGCTGGCCACGCGCTGGAACGACGCCCCGTCATCGTCCGTGAACGTGAACGTCAGCTGGATGACGGCCTCCTTGCGCAGGCTCGGCAGGTCGTACCAGACCTCGAAGTGCATCGCGATCGGACTGTTGACGCCGGTGACCTGGTTGCTCGACGCGTTGCTCGTCAGGAACTCGTAATGCTCGGTGTCGGATCCGGTGGGCGTCGTGATGATGCCGCCGGACGCCTGTTTGACGGCCAGGGCCGTGGCCACGAGCTTCACCGGGAACGCCATGTCGACGTCGTCGTCGGTGGCGTTGTTGTTGAAGTTGATCGACACGTCGAAGCCGGCGTGCCAGTCGTAGGCGAGGATGTCGTCGGGCTGGTTGTTGCCGCGGACGATCCGGTAGGTGCGCCCCTCGGTGTTGGTGTCGGCAATGACCGTCACGGGGTTGCTGGTCACGTCGACGATGTCGTCGTAGCTGATGGTGCTGTCAGCCTCGGTGGGCGACTGGCAGGCGGCGGTGAACGCGAGCGCCAGCACGAGGCCGGCGCAGGCAAGGCGCTTCATGGGGAGGTCCTCCGGGATGGGCATGGCCAGGGCAGGGAACGGCGTTCAGAACGTCGTGCCGACGCTGAACTTCAGGGCCCGGGCCGGCTGGAACGTGTCCCTGTACACGTTCCACGCGTAGATCACCCGGAAGGGAACATTGAGCATCGGCACGACCATCCGGAACTCGATGCCCGATGACGTGCGCAGCCGGCGGACGTCGATGGGGTCGGCTTCCTCGAAGGCCTGCCCGGCATCGTGGAACAGCACCGCGCGCAGCGGGCCGGCGATGTTGAGGTAGTACTCCGCGTTGAACAGCACGAACTTGTTGCCGCCGAGCGCGCGGTTCTGCCCGTCGGTCGGGCCGACCGTCCGGATGTCGACGCCGCGGATCTGGTACTCGCCGCCGAGGAAGTAGCGCAGGTAGTAAGGCAGCGAATCGGTGGTGCCGTACGGGCGCAGGTATCCGCCCGACAGGCGCGCGCCGAGCGCCATCCGCCGCGACACGCGCACGTACTGCACGACCTCGACATCCGGCTTGATGTACTGGATCGATCCACCGAGGATCCCGCCGGCGATCGGGGCGCTGATCGTGAGCCGGCGTCCACTCATGGGAAACATCGGGTTGTCGACCGTGTTGTACGTGAACGACGGCGTGATCCGGCTCTCGGTCGTGCGCCCGGAGTCGCGGTAGATGTCGAAGAGCGGGACGCCGACCCCCGCGACCGAGCTCAGGCCCTCGAGCAGGCTCTTGCTGATCGACGTGTCGACGACCTCGACGCCGTACGCGAGCCCGGCGCGCGAGAAGCGGAACAGCGGCCGCCCGAGCTGCAGGGCGATGCCGCTGCGCACCTCGCTGTAGCCCACCGTGTCGAGGCCCGTGAGGTAGTCGTACTTGCGCGAGTAGACGTCGATGCCGGTGCTGATCGGCCGCCCGAACATGTAGGGCTCGCTGACGCCCAGTTGGTAGATCGACGAGCGCGCGCCCTTCTGCGCCTGGAGGCTGACGCTCTCGCCGCGGCCGAGGAAGTTGGTCGTGGTGAACGCCACGTTGGCGAACACGCCTTCGTACTGCGACATGCCGGCGCCGAACTGGATCGCGTTCCGGTTCTGCTCCGACACCTTCACGGTGACGTCGACGCCGTTGGCGCGCGCGGTCGTCTTGTCGATCTGCACGTCCTTGCCCACGTCCTCGATGGGCTTGAAATATCCGAGCT
>JAEUQQ010000447.1 GCA_016789685.1 Acidobacteriota bacterium
GAATTCGCCTTCGGGACCACGAACGAGGATTCCGCGTTCGGGCCGGCCAGGCATCCGCTCGATCACGCGCGCTGGCCGGGCGGATCGAGTGGAGGGTCGGCGGCAGCCATCGCGGCCGGGATCGGCGTGGCCTCGATCGGCACCGACACGGGAGGCTCCATCCGCATCCCCTCGGCCACATGCGGCATCGTCGGGCTCAAGCCGACGTTCGACGAGGTCTCGACGAGCGGGGTCGTCCCGCTGGGCGCGACGCTCGATCACGTCGGCCCGATCGCGCGCTCGGTCGATGACGCCGCGATCGTGTTCGACGCGTTGTGCGGCCGCCCGGGCGCCGTGTCGGACGATGGAGACGACGTGCCCGGTGACCTGCGCGGGCTGAAGTTCGCGCGGCTCCGCGGCTACTTCGAGCAGCGGCTCGACACGGCGGTGAGACTTGCGTACCGGCAGGCCGTCGATGCGCTGGTGCGGGCGGGCGCGCAGGTCTACGACGTGCAACTGGGCTATGCGGCCGAGATTGTGCCGGTGTACCTGGCGACCGTGCTGGCCGAGGCCGCGGCCTATCACGCCGAGACGCTTGCGGCGCGGCCGGGCGACTACACGCCCAACGTGCGGGTGCGGCTCGAGATGTGCCGCTACATCCTGGGCGAAGACTACGTCAGGGCGCAGCAGGGCCGCGCGGTGTTCAGGCGCGAGGTCGACCAGGTCATCGAGCAAATCGGCCCGATCATCCTGCCGACCGTGCCGATTCCGGCACAGCCACTCGGCACGACGACTATCGACATCGACGGCAAGCCCGACAGCGTGCGGAACCTCACGCTGCGCCTGACGCAGTTGTTCAACCTGACGGGCCACCCGGCGATCACGATGCCGTGCGGCATGGCCGAGGGCCTGCCCGTGGGCCTGCAGGTCGTCGGCGCCCGCGAGCGGACGCGTGCGCTCATCGACCTGGCTCGTCGTATCGAGCCAATCGTCGCCCCCTGATGTGGGCGCACGGCCGTCGGGCTGTAGTACGATTCGGCCTCCGTGTTTGCACGATTCTTCCACAACTGGGAACGGCAACTCGCCGCCGCGGCGACCGGCCGCATGGTGCGCCCGTTCGAATGGGGCCTCGACTGGCTGCCGGCCATCGAGCGCGCGCGGCCCGGTGATCCCGGCGACGTGATCGAGGCGTGGTCGCGGCGGGCCGCCGCCGATTCCGACGCGTTCTATGCGACGGTGCCCGCCCCGCACTACGCGCTCGGCGCCAACGGTGAACTCACGTTCGACAGCGCGCTGACGACGCCACATGCCGTCAACAACGTCGTGCACGCGCGGTACTTCGAGGCCCGTCGCACCACTGGGCCACGATGCGCCGTGCTCGTGCTGCCGCAGTGGAACTCCGACGCCGAGGGCCACATCGGCCTCGCGAAGCTGCTCGCGCGCTTCGGCATGAGCGCGCTCAGGATGAGCCTGCCGTATCACGACGTCAGGAAGCCGGACGAGTTGACGCGCGCCGACTACATCGTGTCGGCGAACATCGGGCGCACGGTGCAGGTCTGCCGGCAGGCGGTACTCGATGCCCGTCGGTCGATCATGTGGCTGGCGAGCCGGGGCTACGAACGGATCGGCGTCCTGGGCACCAGCCTGGGCTCGTGCCTGTCGATGCTCACGGCGGCCCACGAACCGCTCGTCAGCGCGGCGGCCCTCAATCACGTCTCGCCGAACTTCGCCGACGTGGTGTGGGAGGGGCTGTCGACGGCCCACGTCCGCGAGAGCCTCGACGGGCAGATCGATCTCGAACGCCTGCGGCGGGTCTGGCTCCCGATCAGCCCGTCGACCTACCTGTCGCGCATGCGAACGAAACGCGTGCTGCTGGTGTACGCGCGCTACGACCTCACGTTCCCGCTCCACCTGTCGAAGGAGTTGATCGCCACGTTCACCCGCGACGGGCAGCGTCCGCAGGTATCGACGCTCCCCTGCGGGCACTACAGCACGGGCGTCGCGCCATTCAAGTACATGGACGCGTGGGTGTTGATTCGTTTCCTGCGACGGTCGCTTGGCGTGGCGTGAGCGCGACGCCCGGGCGGCTACAGGTACTTGAGGACGCCGCGCAGCGCCCCATAGAGCACGCCGGCCACGGCGCGTACGAAGGGCGTGACTTCACCGTCGTTCATGGCATCGGCCACGGTGACGGGGTCGGTCAGCAGCAGCCAGACGATGGCTGCGGCGAGCGTGACGGCAATGACCGCCGCCACACCGGCAACGCTGAGACCTAGGCGCGCGAGACTCATCACAAGGGGACCGACCCCGGATCAAGACGATCAAACGCCTCATCCGGTTCTGGCAACGCCTGCTGCGCAGAAGGCAGCAGGGCTCCATCCGCCGCAGGCGGGATCGGACCCTCGACACTCTGGCAGAGCGCCCCGCACGACGCAAGTGCCCGCGGCCCAGGCAACAGCTCAGCCTTGGGTCACGACAACCCGCGGCATGACCCCGCGCAGTTCCTCTTCGACACGGGCCCGATCGCCGACCACGACGGCAAACAGGTCGGCAGGCGACGCCCAGCGGGCCGCCGCCTGCGTCACCGCCGCCACGTCAACGGCGCGCACGCGCGCCACGTAGGTCTCGAAGTAGTCGTCTGGCAGGCCGTAGAGCGCCGCCTGCATGCACGAGCGTGCGATCTGGTCGCCAGTCTCGAAGCTGCGAGGGTAACCGCGCGTCAGTGCCGCCTGCGCCATCGCGAGTTCCGACGGCGTCACCGGGCGCCCGTCACCGATGTCGCCGCATTCCCGCAGGATCTCGCGAACCGACGCCGCTGTCGCATCGGTCTGCACGCTGGTCTGCACCACGAACGCGCCCGGCCCGACGCGGAAGTCGAACCCGCTTCGCACGCCGTAGGTGAAACCCTTGTCTTCGCGGAGGTTCAGGTTGATGCGGCTGACGAACTGGCCGCCGAGGGCGGCGTTCATCACGATCGACGCGAAGTAGTCGGGCGTCGAGCGCGCAGGGCCGAGCCTGCCGACACGGATCTCCGACTGCGGCGCTCCGGGCCGATCGATCAACAGCAGGGTGCCCGCGAGCCCGCTCGTCGGCATGCGCTCGATGCGGCCACGCACCAGCGGTTCCTGACTCGGACCCATCGTGCCGAACGCGTCGGCCGCGGCCGTGCGCATCTCGGCGTGCGACGCCTCGCCGACGACGATCAGCAGCGAACGGTCGATGCCATAGCGAGCGCGGTGGAAGCCACGCACATCGTCGGCGCCGAGCCCGGCGAGGGCGAGGTCGCGTCCCATCGACAGGTGGCCGTACGGATGCCCCTCGAACAGCGTCTCGACGAAGACACGCTCGGCGATCGCCGACGGCACGTCGCGCATCTGGGCGATCCGCTGACGCCGGAGGTCGCGGACACGTTCGACCTCGTTGGCGTCGAACCGCGGGCGGCACGCCACGTCGGCGAGCAGGTGTGCCGCCTCGGGCAGGGTGGCCGCCAGGGTCGTGATGTCGATCGCCGTGGCGTCGGGCCCGCAGTCGATCTCGAGCGACGCGCCGAGGCTCGCAATCGCATCGTGGAGGGCAAAGGCATCGCGCTCGCCCGCCCCGTCGTCGAGCGCGTCGGCCGTGAGCGCTGCCAGGCCTTCGGCGTCGACGGGATCCTCTGAGGCGCCCGCGCGCGTGACGAGCACGAGCGACACCATCGGCACGTTCTCGTGTTCGACCGTCCACACGGGCAGCCCGTTGTCGAGCACCTGCCGCTGGGGGCGGGGCAGGTGGAGGGCGCCCTCATCGCGCACGAACGGCAGCCGCGAGCGGTCGATGCTCATGACGCCACCGCCTCGACGGCGCCCTGCAAGGCCAGGTCGCGACGGCCGCGCGGCACGATGCTCAGTGCCACGCGGGGCGCCTCGACTAACGACCCGGCGGCACGGCGGACGCCGTCTGCGGTCGCCGCGCGATACCGCGCGAGATCGCGCCCGAACGCGCCAGGGTCGTCGAGGAAGATGTTGTAGGCGTTGAGCTGGTCAGACTTGCCGCTGAAGCCGCCAATCGTCTGCAGCCGCTGGACGAACCCCGACTCGGCCTGCGCCCGGGCGCGCGTCATCTCGGCGATCGTCGGCCCCGAGGCCGCCATGGCCCGGAGTCCGTCGTCGATCCCCGCGCGGAGCGCCTCGAGCGACACGCCAGCCGCGGCGGTCGCGATCACCTGGAACATCCCGGCCAGTTCGCGCGAACTCTGGTACGCGGCGACATCGAGGGCGATGCGGCGCTCGTGCACGAGCGATCGGAACAGCCGCGAGGTCTTGCCGTTCGACAGCAGGTCGGCGAGCAGGTCGCACTCGGCATCGCCGTCGGCAAAGAGCGCCGGCGAGTGCCAGGCCAGGTAGAGGCGCGGGAACTCGACCCGATCCTCGAGGACGAGGCGGGAGTCGGCGACGAGATCCACCGGCGGCGGCACCACCGGATCCACGAGGGGTCCGGCCGGTATCGCGCCGAAGTACTGCTCGGCAAGCTCGAACGCCCGCGTGGCCTCGACGTCTCCGGCAATCGTCAGCGACGCGTTCGCCGGATGGTAGTACCGCGCGAAGAACGCCGAAACGTCGTCGAGCGTTGCGGCGCGGATGTCGGCCACGTCGCCAATCGTCGGCCAGTAGTACGAATGCGTGGGCGGGTACAGCGCGTGCGCGATGGCGATCTGCGCGAGGCCGTACGGCCGGTTCTCGTAGTTCTGCCGGCGCTCGTTGAGCACCACGTCGCGCTGGTTGTCGAGTTTCTCCTGCGTCAAGGCGGGCAGGAGCCAGCCCATGCGGTCTGACTCCATCCACAACGCGCGATCGAGCGCGCCGACGGGTACCACTTCCCAGTAGTTGGTGCGGTCGGCGTTGGTCGATCCGTTGAGCGACGCGCCGGCCTCCTGCAGGGGCGGGAAGTAGCCGTGATCGTGATGCGCGGACCCCTCGAACATCAGGTGCTCGAACAGGTGCGCAAACCCCGTGAGGCCCGGACGTTCGTTCTTGGATCCGACGTGGTACCACACGTTGACCGCCACGATCGGGAGGTCGCGATCCTCGTGGACGATCACGTCGAGGCCATTGGCGAGGGTGCGCTTCTCGAAGACGATCTGCATGTCTCGGGTCACCACGCGACGACGTAGCGTTCGCGTCGGGGATCGGCGCCGCCACGGAGCTGGCGGGTCACGGGATCGCGGCCCGCGGCGACAATGCCGGTTGAGATGCCGTAGGGCGAGCGCACGCGCAGGTCGTGCCCGCGTGCGCGGAGGGCGGCGAGCACGTCGGGACCCAGTGACGACTCGGCCTCGAGCACGCCCGGTTGCGCCCGGTGATCGTCGAACGACGACTCGGGGTGCAGGGAGTTGACCCGCGGCGCCTCGATGGCCGCCTGCAACCCCATGCGGAAGTCGATGACGTTGAGCAGCACGAGCAGGATCTGCTGATCCTGGCTGTCGCCGCCGGGCGTGCCGATCGCGAGGAACGGCGCGCCGTCCTTCATGACGACGGTCGGGGTGAGCGTCGTGCGCGGGCGCTTGCCGCCCTGCAGCACGTTGGGGCTCGCGGGATCGAGGCGAAACGCCTGCATCCGATTGCCCATCGGCACGCCGGTATCGCCGGCGACGAAGGCGCCACCGAGCAGCCATCCCGAACTCGGCGTCGCCGAGAACAGGTTGCCCTCGGCATCCACGACCTGGATGGCCGTGGTGTCGCCCGGCTCACGTGGCAGCGATCCTGGCTCAACCACCGGCGTCGCCAGGGGCGCGACCAGCAACGACGGCAGGCGCACCGATGATGACGACGCGGGATGGTTGAAGGGCTGCGGATCGCCCGGGCGGTGTTCCCGGCTGGCGCTCGCGAGGTCGATGAGCCTTCGGCGCGCGTCAGCGTAGGCCTTCGAGAGCAGCCCGCGGATCGGCACATCGACGAAGTCGGGGTCGCCGTAGTACCGGTCGCGGTCGGCGTAGGCGAGCTTGATCGATTCGGCGATGACGTGGAGCGCGTCAGCCGACTGCGGCCCCATCGTCGCGAGGTCGAACCCCTCAAGCAGGTTCAGCGTCTGCAGCAGCACGGGACTCTGGTTCCACGGGCCGGCCTTGTAGACGTCGTAGCCGCGGTAGCGCGTCGTCTGGGGCTCCTCGATCCGGCCCCGGTACGAGGCGAGATCGGCCTCGGTCATCACACCGCCCGCGTCGCGGTTGGCTGCGGCAATGCGGCGCGCGATGTCACCCGTGTAGAACGCATCCCGGCCGGCGCGTATGGCGTCGACGCGCGACCTCCCGGCCGCGAGCGCCGCCTTCTCGGCGGCGACGATCGCGCGCAGCGTGCGGGCAAGGTTCGGCTGCCTGAAGATCTCGCCCGCCGGCGTGACGCGGCCATCGGGGTAGTACGTGGCCATCGTGGCGGGATACGGGAGGCAGTTCTCGCGCTCGATCTCGAGGTAGTGGCTCAGGAACTCGTACATCGGGAAGCCGTCGGCGAGGGCGATGGCGGGCGCCATCACGTCGGCGAGCGACTTCGTGCCGTACTGCGACAGCGCGAGCGCTGCCGCGTCGACGACCGCGGGGACCGTCGCCCCGAGCGGCCCGTTGCCGGGTGGTGCGGGCTGTCCCTTGAACAGTGCCGGGACCGCGTCGTTCGGGGCGGGCCCCTGGCCGTTGATGACCACGACCTTCCGGTCCCGCGCCGACGCGATGATGATCGGACTCTCGCCGCCGAGGCCGAAATGCGAGATTTCGACCACCGCTGCGGCGAAGATCGACGCCACGCCCGCGTCGATCGCGTTGCCACCCTCGTCGATCAGCCGCGCACCGGCATCGACGGTGAAGCTGCGCCCGGCGGCGACCACCGCGCGCGAGCCGGTGAACTCCGGGCGCAGTGGGGGCGCAGCATCGACGCCGATGAACGAAACGGCGGCGCACGCACACGCGCACGCCGCCGCAAGGGCCCGCCGCATCGCGATCGGAATCGGCGAGGCTACTTCTTGTCGGTGAAGACGCCGCAGCGGAGCATCTTCTTGCCGGCGTAGGGATTGGCGATTTCGCCGTTCTTCTGTGCCCACGACTTCTTCTCCATCGGGCAGTACGTGCGTCGCACGTCGGCCCCGAGGTCGGTCCGGGTGGCGTCCGCGTAGGCGAACAACGCGGTGGTCACGTTCGAGAACGCATCGCGAGCCGCGTCGATGTTCGCGGCGGCCTGCAAGGCCCTGGCGGCGGTGGCGACAGCGGTGCCATCCTTCCCCAGCTTTGCCGCGGCCGCTGCAATGGCCGAGGCCTCGGCTGGTACACCGTCGATGGTGTCCGCGGCCAGCTTGACCTGCACGCGCAGGTAGGGATCCACGACGCTGGTGATGGGCGACGCCGTCGCGGCGATGGCGGCTTCGCCGCGGAGCATCGGATCGATCACGCCATACGCGGGTGCGGCGAGCATCCGCGCGGCGGGCACGGCCGACACCAACACGAGCAGTGACAACAGCATCTTCTTCACGAGAACTCTCCTCGAGGAACGGCCTGACCGTTGAGCGTGCCCCCCTTGCGGGCGGCCCGCACTACTGCACCTGCATCAGCGGGATCGTCTTGAGTCGCGAGAAGCTGGCGATCGACACCTGTGCGGCCACCTGCTCGGCCGCGGTGATGAACGCCCGCGCGGGCGGCGAATCGGGTTCCGAGACGACGATCGGCGTCCCGGCGTCGCCGCCGATCCGGATCGGCTCGTAGAGGGGAATCCGCCCGAGGAACGGCGCGCTCATCTGCTCGGCGAACTTCTCGCCACCGCCCTTCCCGAAGATGTCGGCCTCGTGGCCGCACGACCGGCAGACGAAGTGGCTCATGTTCTCGATGACGCCGAGCACGGGCACCTTGAGCTTCTCGTACATCTTCACGGCGCGACGCGTGTCGGAAATCGACACGGTCTGCGGCGTGGTGACGACCACCGCGCCAGCGACCGGAACGTTCTGCGACAAGCTCAGGGCGACATCGCCCGTCCCGGGCGGCATGTCGATGACGAGGTAGTCGAGGTCGTCCCAGCGCACATCGCGGAAGAACTGGTTGATGACGCCGTGCAGCATCGGTCCGCGCCAGATCACCGGCGCATCGTCGTTGGTCAGGAATCCCATCGACACGACCCGGAGGCCGTACTTCTCGGCCGGCACGATCTTCTCGCCGTCGGTGCCGAGCTGCGTCTGGATGCCGAGCATGATCGGCACGTTCGGCCCGTAGACGTCGCCGTCGATGATGCCGACGCGGCTGCCCAGCTTCGCGAGCGCGATGGCGAGGTTGACCGACACCGTCGTCTTCCCCACGCCGCCCTTGCCGGCGCCGACGGCGATCACGTTCTTGACGCCGGGAATCGGCTGCTTCCCCGTCTCGAGGCCCACGGCCGCGCGAACGCTGGCGGTCATCTCGATGGCGACGTCGGTGACGCCGGGCAGCTGCGAGACCGCCGCACGCGCCTGGTCGCGCAGCAGATCCTTGACCGGGCACGCCGGCGTCGTGAGCTGGATGGTGAACGACACGCGGCCACCGTCGATGCGCACGTCCTTGACGAAGCCCAGCGCGACGATGTCCTTGTGCAGATCGGGATCACGCACGACGCGCAACGCGTCGAGCACGGCAGATTCTGTAAGTGATGAGTTCATAGCAGTAGCTGGTAGCTTACTGGTCACCCGCCACACCGGGCAAGGCGCCTCCCCCAGTTGTCGCCCCGCAACCCCCAGCTGATGAGGGTCTGACCCCAATTCCACAAGTCTGCGTCGCAAACGACGCGCCGGCGGGGCCCGGCGACGTTATTGGGCGGCATTGGGGCCTGACCCGAATTGGCGGGAACCGGGGGGGGATCGGGGAAAAGGGGAAACGGGGGGTGTCGCAGGGCAGGTTCAGGGCGGCAACTGGACGGGGCGCGGACAGGAATGGGCGAGGGGGAGGATGCAAGGGCCGATCCGCAGGCAGGCGGCGGGCCGGCTAGCGCGGGCGGAACCGGGGGCGCACGTCGGGATGCATCAGCACCCACATCGCGTAGAGGCTGAGCACGGTGCCGAATGGCACGACGAACACGTCGAGGGCGGCCACGGCCAGGGCGGTGAGGCGCGCCCAGCCCGCATGCCGCTGCAGGGCCCTGGCCGCCAGATACCTGGCTCCGGCCCACAGCGCGAGGCACGCCGCCGTCGCGAAGAACAGCGACGCGGTCACCGCGCTCGCGATCCGGGTGGGTTCGTCGGCTGCGCGCCACGCGATCGACACGGCACCGAGACCGAGCAGGACGCTAATCACCACGACGACGGCCGTCAGCACGCTTGCCGACACCTGCAGCAGTGCCAGGACGTCGAGGTGCCGCGCCATCGCCGCCGCGCGGTCACCCGGCAACCGGGGGGCCTCGACGTCACTCACCGGATGGCCACCCGCAGGCAGACCTGCGTTGCCGCCATGTGCTGGGTCGTCAGCTCGAACGACATCCACATCCCCTCGCGCACGCCTGGCGGGACGACCACGTCGACCCGTCGCCTCTGGACGCCATGCCCGAGGCCCGCGCACCGTCCGCACGTCTCATCCCAGATCTCGCCGCGGCCGGCGCACCGGTTGCACACGCGCCACACCGGCACCTCGACGGGCACACTCCCGCCCCGTCGCGCCTGGTCGGCCGTCAGCGACACGTCGCCCGTCAGTGCACCCTCGGCCCCGCCGGTCACCCCGAAGAACGACTCGCGCATACGCGCGACGATGGGCTCGAGCGAAGGAAAATCGATCGCGATTTCGTCGCCCGCCAGGGCACGACGCCCGTCTCGCGTGTCGAGCGACACGACGGCGACGTGTGGATGCGGGGCGCCTGGCGACATGGGAGCCGGTACGATAGGAACGGGGTGCCGACTTGTCAAGGCACGCCGCGCGGTGATATCACGCCCGCATGGCCGACGCAAAACGCGAGTGCCCCATGTGCGGCGAATACATGCGCCGGGTCGAGCGCGAACGCGTGACCCGCGTCCCGGGCTTCTCCGAGGTCCAGCGGATGGTCATCCGCGAGTGGCTGTGCCCGGAATGCGACTACTTCGAGGAAGACGAGGGCGATGAAGCACCACCGGCCCCGTGAGGCCGGTGGCCGTGGAGTCTATTCTTCTTCGTCCGTCGAGCACAGGGCGAGCGTTTCGCCCAGCTCGAGCACTTGCCCGACGAAGTGGTTGGCCCGCTGACAGTAGGGCCCCTTGGCTTCGACCGACACGAGCGTGACATCGAACTGCGACGCGTGATACGCCGCGGTGACACATCCGCACGCAAGCCCAGCCAGCGACTCGAATTCGAAGACCGGTGTCGGCTTGGCTCGGTGCACGACAGCTGGTCGCATCTCCACGGTACCTTCCTCCCTTCGTCGGCTCTCCCTTGCAAGGGAGACGCCAGAGATCCGCTACGACGTCCGAAGTCGCCTCGAAGTTTCGGCTCGGCCGATCAATCGGCAAATTCGTCGATCCGCACGACCCACCCCGCCACCCCTGCCGCCCGCACGACCGACGAATGTCGGAAACGCGAGCGCACGTGTCGAAAGCGGGAGACATCCGCGCGGCGCCCAGTGTCACCCAGCGCGTGCGATCGCCCTCGGCGGCAGGGCGCCGCCAACCTGGGTCGAGCGCGAGCCCCCACCCCTCGCACCCGCCGGGCGGCCGGCGTCCGGCGTCGGGCTAGCCAGCGTGCACGATCAGGCCCTCGACCAGTTTGCCCGGAAACAGCGCGCGCGCGGCGTCGACGTACAGGTCGAGTTGGGCCTGGTGCCAGTCTGCGGGCGCGCCGGTCTTGATCTCGATCACCGTCACCCCGGCCGGCCCCACGACCAGCGCGTCGATGACGCCACGCACCACGATGGCCGTGGTGTCGGGGTCCTGCCGCCCCTCGCCGGGAACCGTGACCTCGCCGCGATCGCAAGCGTCGGGCATCCTGAGCGAGAACGGCACCTCGTACATCGCGCGCCCAGAGGCCAGCACGCGCGCCAATGCGCCGTCGGCGCGCAAGGCCAGCACCAGCGCCACGACGTCGCGCGCGACCGCCGCCCGGTCGATCGTGTCGGCGTGCTCGAGTGCCGCGAGCCGCATCGCCTCGCGACCGAGCACGTCGGCGTCGGCCTCGGGCGACCAGGCGAACAGGCGGTGCACCAACCGTCCGGTGACGACGAAGCGGGGGTCGACGACGCCGCGCGCGATGGCGCGCGCAGGATCGGCAGGGGCCACCCACTCGCGCACACCAAGGTGTCGCACACTGGCGGCGACACGGACGGGCCCCAGCACGTCGCGCGGCAGAGCGGCGCGATCGACCGGCGCGGTCACAGCCATCGCGGCGGCGCCGACTGGTGCACGCGCACCCCGCGACGCGGGTTCGCCGCCACGCCCCGCAGGCACGCCGGGCGCATCACGCTGCGCCCCGGCCGGGTCGTGCGCCGGCCTGCACACGTGGAACAGGTGCGGCACGCCCTGGCGCGACTCCCACGCCATCCCGAGGGCCCCGGCATCGAGGCGCTCGATCGCCGCGACCAGCGAGTCGGGGAGCACCTGCGCCAGGCTGCCGGCGTTGCGCGGCACGCGTCCCTCGGCGTCGAGAGGCGTGGCCAGGTAGAGCCGGTCTCTCGCCCGCGTCGCCGCCACGTACAACAACCGTTTCGTTTCTTCTCGCTCCCGGTCGTGCTCGTCGCGATCGGCCTCGAAGCGGAAGGCGCCCACCGACACCGCGGGTTCGCCATGCCCTGCATCGGCAATCACGCGGAACGGCGGCGTCACGGTGCCAGTGCCGCGGCCGAGATCGCCGAGCACGACCACCGGGAACTCGAGTCCTTTCGACGCGTGCACGGTCATGAGGCTGACGGCGTTGACGGCGTCGATGACGGCATTGGACTCGTCGCCGGCCGACAGCCGGTCGAGGTGCTGCGCGATGCGCGCGATCGAGGCGTAGCCGGCATTCTGGATGCGCCGCACGAGGGCCCGGAACTTCTTCACGTTCTCGCGCGCCTGGACGACGCGCGCGCCGCGCAGTTCGAACAGGTACGCCGTCGCCAGGATGATCTCGTCGACGAGGTCGGCGGGCGGCACGCGATCGACCCTCGCCAGCCATCGCCCGAACACCGACTGGAGGCGCCCGAGCGCCTGGCGATCGTCCTCACGCAGCGCCTCGAGAGGCGCTGGCGGCACGGCGCCCGTGAACACGAGGCCCAGGACCTCGCGCAGGGCGAGCAGGCCCGCATCCGAGACTCTCGCCATCCGGCTGCGGAGCAGTGCGGCCACCGTCAAGGGGTCGTGGGGCGCCGCGAGCGCCCTGAGCACGGCCACGAGGTCCTGGATCTCGTCGGATTCAAAGAACCCGAGCCCCTTGTAGACGTACGTCGCGACGCCCCGCGCCTCGAGCGCGCGCTCGAAGGCCCGGTGCGAATCGCGCGCGCGGAACAGGATCGCGATGTCGCCCGCATCGATCGCACGTGCCACGCCGGTGTCGCGATCGCGCACGACGGCCTCAGACCCGATCAACCGCGCGATCTCGCCGGCCACCGCGTCGGCCATCGCCACGGTGGAACGCTCGATGACGAGGCCGAGCACAGGCTCGCGGATCGACGGCATGGGGACGCCCGTGAGGATCGGGAACCGGTCCTGCTCGTCGTAGCGGAACGCATCGCTGCGCCCGCCCGCCTTCTCGACCTCGTCGAACGCGTCGTTGAGGAACGCGAGCAACTCGGGCCGCGACCTGAAGCTCGTCGAGATCGCGCGCGTCGATCGCTGCGCGGGGCGCAGCGCCGAGATGAAACGCCCGGCGTCGCTGAGGATCGACACGTCGGCGTCGCGGAAGCGGTAGATCGACTGCTTGCGATCGCCGACCACGAAGATCGTCGGCGAGAGTCCGCCCTCGGTCGCCACGCCCTCGCCCTCGCGCCACGACTCGATCAGCAGCGACACGAGGCGCCACTGCAGCTGGCTGGTGTCCTGGAACTCGTCGACCAGCACGTGCTGGTAGCGCGACTCGAGCCGGAACCGGCTTCGCGAGAACTCGTCCATGCGCTCGAGCATCTCGACGGCACGCCGCAGCCCTTCGCTGAAGTCGATGACGTCGAGTTCCGCCAGCGACTGCAGGTAGAAGCGCTCGGCGATGCCGAACAGGCGCTGCACGCCACGCGCCAGGACGACGTTCATCTCGCGCGCCAGGCGCTGACTCTCGTCGAAGACGCGACCTGCCAGCGGTTCGAACACGGCCAGGTGCCGTGTGCGTGCATCGGCAGTGGCGTAGTCGCGCGCGTTGACGCCGTACGGCTGCCGCCGCGGATCACCGTCGGCCTTGAGGAGGTACGCCTGGAGCCGCGACACGGCGACCCGCACGCGCGCGGCATCCGCCGCCGCGTCATCGAGAACGTCGAGGTCGTGGACCAGCAGGCGGAACCTGGGCGACGCCACCGGGCCGGTGGCCACGAACCGGCTGCGCCCGCCGTCGCCGGCATCGACCAGGGCCCGCATGCGACGCGCGCTCGCCCGAAGGACGTCGTCGGCCGTTCGCAGGCCGGCGGCCTTGAGCGAGACACCCGCCGGGCCGCGGAGGAACCCCGCGAGCGCTGCCGGCGCCACGAGCCGGCGCGCCAGCAGGTGCATCAGCCCCTTGCGCAGCTGCGTCGGCGACAGATGCGCGAACAACGTCGCCAGGTCGGCGTCGGTCGTGGCCGCCGCCCGCCCGATGCGGAGCGCATGGTCGAGCGCCTGTGTTGACAACCGGCCGATCTCGGTGTCGTCGGCCATGCGGAAGCCGGGATCGAGATCCGCCTCGAGCGGGAACTCGCGCAGCAACGACAGGCAGAAGGCGTCGATGGTGCTGATCGAGATGTCGCCGACGCGGTCGCGCAGTTCGCGCCAGCGCGCCCGGCCGTCGGCGCTGCGTGCGGCGTCGCGCCGCAGGTGCGCGATGATCCGCTCGCGCATCTCTGCGGCCGCCTTCCGCGTGAACGTGATGGCCAGGATGTGCGCGGGCGTGACGCCGGCCTCGAGCAGGTTCAGGTAGCGCCGCACGAGCACGGTCGTCTTGCCCGTGCCGGCAGAGGCCTCGAGCACGACGTGGTGCAGCGGATTCACCGCGTAGTCGCGCGCCTCCTGGTCGGGAGGCGCGATCCGCACGGGCGCCGGCGCGACGGACGACGGATCCGTCCCGGGCTCGCCGAGCGAGTCGAAGAGCGGGTGCGCCTCAGGCTTCTGCCGCTTCGCCATCGTCCACGTAGTCTTTGCGGCACACGCGCGCGAAGGCGCAGCGGATGCACAGGTGGATCTCGCGCGGGCGTGGCGGGAACTCGCCGCGCTCGATGCCGTCGAGCGCGCCGAGCAACCGCGCCTGCGCGCCCGCCATGACCTCGTCGCGCGTCGCTGGCTTGATCACGCGCGATGTGGCCCCACGCGGACCGAGCGCCAGGTACATCGCCTCTCGCACGGTCAGCGCACCGGCGGCGTCGCGTGCGCCCTGCTCGACGGCGAGCGCGTAGATCGGCAACTGCAGCGCCTTCGACCCGCTCGGCGCGCTGTTGCCCCGCTTGTAGTCGACGACTCGAAACGTCCCGTCGGCAAACACGTCGACTCGGTCGATCTTCCCCCGCAACCGCACGTCGCGCACCCGATCGGCCGCCGCGACCGTCACGTCGCGGTCGAACGCCGACTCGAGGCGCCGTTCGACGAGTGCGTCGCCGGGGTGCTCGAACTCGAGGGCCAGCACGCGCTCGCCAGCGCCGACGGCCAGGGCCGACCCGAGCAGGCGCGTCCGCTCGATCGCGCGATCGCGCTCGTCGAGATCGACCAGCACCTCGTCCACCGTCTCGGCGAAGATCCGCCGCGCATCGTCAGCCGCCGCGGGATCGTCGACATCGATGCGCGCCCCGTCGAATCGCTGGATGAAGCGCTCGAGCGCGGCGTGCAGCAGGCGCCCACTGTCTTTCGGCGAGAGGCCGTCGGCCTCCTCGTCGGGCTCGTCGAGCATCAGCACATGCCTGGCGAAGTACCTGAACGGGCACTCGAGATACGTTTCGAGGGCGGTGACTGTGTGGCGTGGGCGCGCATACGTGCCGACCGACCCGCGGAACCCCGGCGCCGAGAGATCTCCACGCCCGAGCCGCCACTCGAGCCACGACCTCGTCTCGCCGTCGAACGTGTGCGGCACGATCGGGTCGAGGAGCATGGCCTCGTCGGCGGCGACGCGCGCCGTCGCCAGCGGCGTTCGCTCGAGGGGGAAGGCCGCCACGTCGAGGTCGTCGAGGTAGACCGATGGACGTGTCACCGTCTCGTCTTCGAGCGACACGGTCGACATCGCGACCTGGCTGCGCGCAGCGCGCAGGAGGTCGTCGAACGTCGCGCGGTCGGCCAACAGGCGCAGCCGCTCGCTCGGCCAGCCGAGTTCGGCCAGCAGGTCAGACGAGTAGAACGTCATGCGGCCGTGGGCCGGCGGCCATTCGCCCTCGAGCAGGCCGGCCACCCACAGGGCGTCGGCATCGGCGAACCGCGCGCTCGTCGCGTCGACGACGCGCACGCCGTCGCGTCCGACACGCGGCGAGAACGTCTGCGATTCCACCCAGCGCCGGATGATCGCGACAACGTCGCGGAACGGCAGCGCCGGATCGTCATGCGCCAGGCACGCGCGCTCCATGGCCGCCAGCGCGTCGAGCAGGGCACGGCGCGCACGCAGGTGCCGCTCGTGCTCGACGAGATCGTCGCCACCCGTCCGCACGAAACGCTCGACAAACGCGTGCAGCGCCGACAGGTAGTCAGACATCCGCCGCGGCGGGTCGAGTTCCGGCAGCGCGGCGAGGATCGTCGCCACCGACGACGCCACGGCGCGAGAGGACGCGGATTCGTCGCCCTCGTCCTCCGCAACGCCGGCGTCCTCGTCGAACGACGCCGCGAGCGCCGCCAGGCGCTCTCGATCTGCAAAGTACTGGGCGCGGCCCAGGTGGGCGTCGAACTCGGCGACCGCCTGCGGCGACAGGGGCCCGGATCCGAAGTCGTAGAGCGGCGAGCCGAGCAACTGCACGAGGTCGGCGCGCGTGAAGTTGCCGAAAAGACACGACACGGCGAGGTCACACGCCGCCACGAAGGGTTCAGCCGCCAACGGCAGGGCGTCGGAGGCCGTCCACGGCACGCCGGCCTGCGCAAACGCGTGCCGCGCAAGGTACATGTAGGGCAACGGGCGCTGCACCACCACCATCACGTCGTGCGGGCGGCGCCGGCCATCGACGGCATCGAGCTTGGCCGAGCGCGCGACCATCTCGAGTTCGGCTTCGCGGTCGCGCGCGACGAAGTACGGCGCATCGGCGTCGCCAGGCACCACCAGCGTCGGCATGGCATCGACGGTGTCGAGCCTGACCTCAGACACGCCGGGCAGCCGTCCGTCGAGACGCTCGCGCCATCCCGTGTCGAGTACCGCATCTGTGGCGATCACGTCGATCCGCGTCACGCCGGGCATCCGGGCGAGCAGGTCGAAATCTGCGGGCCAGAGACCTGCGGGCTCTGCCGCCTGGTCCGCGACGGCGACGATGACGTGGTGCCAGGGCGCTTCGTGCCCGCCGTGCGTCGCGAGCAGGCGCACGGCGTGTTCGTCGAGTCCACGCGCGTCGCGCGTGAGTCGCTCGAACTCGCGGAACGCCGACGCGAGGAAGCGGGTCTGCGACAGCAGGCGTGCCGCACCGCGGTCGACGTCGGCTTCGTCTTCGAGTGCACCGACCAGCAGGCGGTCGAAGTCGTCGACCGTACGCATGTGCCGGCGGATGGCGTCGTAGAAGTGGACCATCTCGGCGATGATCCCGGGCCGCACGAGGAACGGCGCCGACGTCTGGCCCGTGTCGGCGTGCCGCACGGCGAGGCGCATCAGCGCGTCGCGCGAAAACGTGTCGAGCAGCATCGCGTCGAGACCGAGCGACTCGGCCAGCCTCGCGAGGAAGGCATCGCGCGTGAGCATGGCCGGCGCGACGAACACCGGGGCGCCGTCGGCCCTGGCCACACCTAACGCGTCGCGCCAGGCCAGCGGCGGACGCCAGCCATCGACGCACCAGGTGCGCTCGAACGTCTCACGGAGGTGCGTGGCGGCAGCGGCCGATGGCACCAGGACGACGCGCTGCAAGGCATCGAGCGGATCGCCGGTGAGCGTGAGTGCTGCGAGCGCGCGATGCATCGCCCGCAGCCCCG
>JAEUQQ010000455.1 GCA_016789685.1 Acidobacteriota bacterium
GATGCCGAGCTGGTGCACCGCGCGGCCGCGCGGCTCGTCGAGGCCGGCCGACTCCGCGATGCTCACGCCCTCGCGCAGCAGCCGCTCGGCCGTGGCGAGGTCGCCGCGGCGCCTGGCGTCACTGCCCGACGCCGTAAGCGCCATCGCCAGCGGCCCTGAATCCCCGAGGCGTCGCGCGAGGATCACGGCGGCCTCGAACGCCACGCCAGCGCGCGACGACTCGCCGCTCACGCGCTCGCGGGTACCGGCGTCGATCAGCGCATCGACCAGCGATGCGTCTGGCGTGGCGGCCGCCAGCAGTCCGGCGCGATGCGCCGCGTCGCCGCTGGCGAGCAGTGAGGTCACGAGGCCGTCATGCGGAGGCACGCCCTGCGCGCCGGTCGACACGACGGCCGCGAGCAGGCAGCCGACGGCCAGCCCGAGTCGTGCGACACGCAGGCGTTTCATGGTCGAGCCAGTGTGCGTCAGCACGCCGGGCATGGCAAGGACGATTGCCCGGGCGCCCTGAGCTGTTTTGCGGCCACCGTCCGCTTACGTCGATATCGGGGCACCGTCGTGCCTCGCCGCTGGCAGGAGGAAATGGCCGATGTCTCGTCGGGTTCGTCTCTCACTCGTGTCACTCACCATGGTCGTCGCAGCCGCGTCGACCGCGTCAGCCCAGGAGGCGGCGTGCAAGCCGCTGTACGACGCCACGCGCAAGGCCGGCGAGCAGCCGGGCATCGAACGCACCGTGACGCACGACGGCATGCGCATGGTGGCGCGCAAGACGGCCGACGGCTGGTTCTCGAAGATCGACGACGCGCCATGGCGCAAGATGCCCTACGGCCCAGAAACCGGCGAGCGGGCGATGCTCCAGGATCCGGGGCTGTTCACGAAGTGCGTCGCCGGCAAGACGGCACTGGTCGGTGGCGAACCGGCGCGCGCGTGGAGCTACGTCACCCGGGTCGGGCCGGCCCCGTCGGCGGCCACCGTGTGGATCAGCGAGGCGACCGGGCTGCCCATCCGCGTCGAAGGCGACGGGACGGCGCAGGTGAGCGTCTACCGATCGACACCCTTCCCGAAGCCGTGACCGCGTGGTGCGGGGTGCCGGAACCTCACCTGTCGCGCCTGCGTCCTTCCTGCTGGGCCACCCGTCAGGAGGGGCCCAGGCGATGACACAGGACTCGACGCAGGCTCCCGCTCCCTCGCTCGTCACCGTCACCCACGTCACGTACGCGCTGCACGCGCTCGGCCTCGCCATCGGCGCCTTCGGGGCCGCGACCGTCGTCGGGTCGTTCGTGTTCGGCTGGCCGTCGATCATCGCCGTCGTCGTCAACTACGTGAAGCGCGGCGAGGCCCGCGGCACGTGGCTCGAGTCGCATTTCACCTGGCAGATCCGCACGTTCTGGTTCGCCCTGCTCTGGGCATGCGTGGTCGGCGTCGTGGGCGCCGTGCTGGCCATCGTGCTGATCGGCATTGCGATCTGGGCGATCGGCTTCTTCGTCCTGGGCATCTGGGCCATCTACCGCATCGCGCGCGGCTGGCTGGCGCTGCGCGACGCGCGTGCGATCACGGCCTGAGCGTCATTGACCACCGGCCGACCCAACACGGCACCGCACGACAGGTGAACCCGCCGCAGACGAGGCGATCGCACGTCTCGCCTGCGCAGCGGGCCGGGATGTTGCAGAATGTCGGCCGACGTTCACATGGAGTCTTCGTTGACAATGCCGACACCCTCGCCTGCCCGCCTCAGCCCCTGGTGTGCCTCGATGTGGCTCGCCGCGTCGCTCCTGCTCGTGGCCCTGCCCGCTGCGGCCCAACCGACGCCAGCCGAGACGGCGACGGCCATCACCACCGCATTGACCGCCATGGGGCGCGCGCCGGCCACCGCCGTGCAGGTGCGGTCGATC
>JAEUQQ010000459.1 GCA_016789685.1 Acidobacteriota bacterium
ATCAACGCGACGTCGGCCCGCAGGCGGAGCGCGCGCGCCATGTCGAGGGCAAAGACGCGTGGGCGCGCCTCCATCAGGGGAATCGCGACGTCGAGCGACCGCCCGGCGTCGTCGGGCCGGCCGCGCTGCATGTGGGCCCACGCGCGCCCGAGGTGGGCACGCGCGACCTCGGGATGGCGGCCATCGAGACGCCCGGCTTCGGATTCGGCCTGCTGGCTCACCGCATCGTGCGCAGGGCTGTCTCCGAAACCCCTCAGGGCGTCGCCGAGCAGGTTCAGCAGGCGCACGCGCACCTCGGGCGGCGCGATCAGTGATGCCACCTGTGCGTGCGCGCGGGTCAGGAGGTCGACCACGCGCAGGTCCGACTGGCTGTCGGGCGCGTCGATGCTCGCGTTCCCCAGGATCGACGCGATGAACCCCGCGACGGCCTCGGCCTCGCGCTCGGCGGCACGCGCCTCGCGCGCCTGCCACACGGCGATGCCCGCGCCCGCGACCACTCCGATCGTCGCCAGCAGCACGGCCACGGTCGCCAGGCGGTTGCGCGCCACGAACTTCCTGGTCCGGTACCACGCGCTGTCGGGCTGTGCCGACACTGGCCGTCCGTCGAGGACCGCCGCAACGTCATCGGCCAGCCGTCCGGCCGACTCATAACGCCGCTCGGGATCCGGATCCAGGGCCTTGGCGATCACGGTGTCGAGGTCGCCGCGCAGGGTGCGGGCAAGCGCCGCAGGTGTCGTGGCACGCGCGGCCGCGAGCGCCTGCGCGGTGATGTCGCCCGACGGCCGCACGACCACGCGCGACGGCCGCGGCAGATCGCGGGTCGAGAGGTCGGCCAGCGACGCCGCGTCGGCGACGACATCATGGTGCGGCAACCGGCCGGTGAGCAGTTCGTGGAGCAGCACCCCGAGCGCCCACACATCGGTGGCGGGCGACGGCGGCGCCCCGCGCAACTGCTCGGGCGCGGCGCGTTCCGGGGTCATCGGCGCGAGCGACTCGCGCGTATCGCCCTCGTCGGCCGCGTCGGGATCTGGCTCGAGGAACTTCGCGATGCCGAAGTCGAGCAACCGTACATCGCCGTCGGGCGTCGCGAGGATGTTGGACGGCTTCAGGTCACGGTGGATGATGAGCCGCGCATGCGCATACTGGACGACGCGGCAGACCTGGATGAACTGACGCAGGCGCGCCCGCACGTCGAGGCCGCGCTCGTCGGCCGCGCGCGTGATGGGCAGGCCGTCCACGTACTGGAGCACGAGATACGGACGGCCGTCGGGCGCCACGCCGCCATCGATCAGCGGCGCCACCGCCGGATGCGCCAGGCGCGCGAGAATGCGGCGTTCGCGGGCAAACCGCGCCACCGCCTGCGAACCCACGAGGCCCGCCCGCAGGATCTTGAGCGCCACGGCCTGCGTGTAGGTGCCGCCCGTGCGCTCGGCGAGGTAGACCTCGCCCATGCCGCCGCGCCCGATCTGGCGGATGACGCGGTAGCCACCGACGTCCTGCCCTTCGAGGCCGACGATGTCGTCGGCCTGCTGCACGCGGAGGTAGCGCTCGATCTCGAAGGCGGCGGCCGTCGTCGGCACGTCGAGCATCTCGAGCAGTTCCGTCCGCAGCGCCGGCGCGTCGGCCGTCGCCGCCACCACGAACGCGGCCCGCTCGGCCTGGGGAAGGTCGAGTGCCTGCCCATAGAGGCCCGATAGCCGCTCCCACGCCTGCGTTGGCGTCTGCTCGCCTCCGTTCACCGGCCTCCTCCCATCGTCGAGCGCAGGAGCGCCGCGTCGCTCCTCCCTACACATGGCGTCATCGGCATGCCGGGCCGGTCATCCCCACGCTCAACGCGGCCTGACCAGGTCGACAGCGGTGAACACGCGCCCGTTGGCGACGACCGTGCGCACGCCGAGCGTGTTGGCGATCCGCACGAGCGGGTTCGCGTCGAGCACGACGAGGTCGGCCAGCTTCCCTGCCTCGATGGTGCCCGCATTGAGGCCGAGCGCCCTGGCGGGGTTCACCGTGGCGGTCTGCAGTGCCTCGAACGGCGTCATCCCGGCCAGGGTGTACCCGAGCAGTTCGCCGTGCAGGTTCAGGCCATTGGGGGTGTCGGTACCCGCCACGATGAGGCCGCCAGCGCGCATGACATCGACGACCATCCTTCCGCTGCCGCCTGTGGGATCACCGCCGCCGCCTGGATTCCCCATGGCGTTGCGCGCGACCTGGTCGCGCATCCACTGCGGGTAGAGCGCCAGGCGGGGATCCGACCGCAGCGCGGGATCGTCGGCGAGCAGCTTTCGCACGCCCCCGCCGGAGATCATCGGGCACAGCGTGCGCCCGCTCTTCCCGAACAACTGCACCACGTCGTCGTAGCTACGCTGGAGCGTCGCGATCTTCGGCGAGTAGCCGCGCCGGCTCGACGCGCCGGTGTGCTCGGTGTTGTCGACGCCGACGAGGGCCGCGGGGAAGATCTCGTGCGTCGCGACCGGCACGCCGATCGCGTGCGCGAACTCGACCATCCGCTTCTGCTGCAGGTCTGGCAGGCGCACGTAGCTCTTGATCAGGTCGTGCTCGAGCACGCGCGCGCGCTCGAGTTCCATCTCGAGGTGCGCGGGGCTCGAGATCGCGATCCCCATCTTGTAGAAGACCCGCTGCCACTCCATCAGGAAGCCGGTGCCGTAGACGCGCGGCCCCGGGCGCACGCCTGCTTCGTTGGCCTCGCGATCTTCCACGGCTTCGTACGGCGTGTTGCCGGGGCTGCGGATGGTGGTGATGCCGAAGGCGAGCCAGGCGCGGCCCGCCGCCTCGCCGAAGTCCTTCTGCAGGTGCGAGTGGAACTCGACAAGGCCTGGCATCACGACCTGCGATGAGGCATCGACGACACGGGCACCGCCGTGCAGGCGTTCGTCGTGCGGCACCACCCGCGTGATGCGGTTGCCGTCGATGACGACATCCATGTTCGCCTTCGCGACGGCGCTCGTCATGTCGAGCAGCGTTCCCGCGTGCACCACCGTCTGCCCGACGGGGATGTCGGGCGTCCACGCCAGGTCGAGCGGCACGACCTGGCTTTCGCCCGTCTCGATGTTGACGATGCGGAGGGCGTCGAGTGACTGGTAGAGGAGGTGGTTCGAGTCGCCCATCCAGCTCGGCGCGTGCGCGCTCTCTGACGTGACACGGCGGGGCGGCCCGAGCGGTTCGCCAGCGCGCGACACGCTCCACACCGACAGCACGCCCTCGTAGATCGCGGCCATCTTCGTGCCGTCGGGCGACCACACCGGCCCGCATCCGCCACGCGAGTCGATCGACAGGAGCCCGGCCGGGGCGTACCACTGGTCGGCCCCGCCCGTCGTCGAGATCGTGAGCACCTGGTTGGTGCCCTCGCGGAAGCGCCGCGAGAACGGCACGACCTGCGCGAGCGCAACGCGCGTGCCGTCGGGCGACCATGTAGGCGTGCCTGGTTGGGCCAGCGTGTCGTGGATCTTTCGAACGGTGCCGCTGGCGACGTCGAGCACCGACACCTGCGCCACGCGCCACATCCCATCCACGTCGATGAAGGCGATGCGCGTGCCATCGGGCGACCACGAGGCGCCGAGCGGCTGCGTCGTCAGCGACGTGATCTGTCGCGCGGTGCCCGCCTGCAGGTCGCGGATCCACAACTGCAGGTGCGTGCTGCCCTTGTCAGACGAGTAGACCAGCTTCGTGCCGTCGGGCGACCACGCCGGGTCGGTGTCGAGCGCCTGGTCGTTCGTGAGGTTGACGGGCACCGCGCCGATGCGCATCACCCAGATGTCGCCCACCGCCGCGAACGCGACCTGCGTGCCATCTGGCGAGATCACCGGTCGTACGATGCCCTTCACCGGCCGCGGCGACGTCGAGGTGAAGTCGCGCGGGCGCCGTGCGTACGTGCCCTCGGCGCGTGTCACCTGCAGGGTCGCGGTGAAGGGCACGGTCGCCGGCACGGCCTCGCCGAGTGTGCGGCGGCGGATGCGGCCGTCTGACACGTAGTAGTAGGTCGTGGGGCCGGCCCACGAAGCGCGGAAGGCGAAGACGTTTTCATTCGCTGTCTGGGCAACGCCGTCGAGGTCGAAGCGACTCGCGGCGGCCGTGCTCGCATGCACGAGCAGCTGCCCGCCCGGGCCCCACGACGGCGCATCGAAGCGCACGCCGGCCGCTGCGGCCGCCTGGCGCTCGACGCCATCGGCCACGCGGACGGCGCGGATCACCTGGCCATCGACGCGCGTCGAGGCAAAGGCGATCTCGGTGCCATCCGGCGACCACGTCGGCATGAAGTCGTCGGCGGCGTCGCTGGTCACGCGGGTGAGCGCACCGGTGGCGACATCGAGCGTCCAGATGTTGTAGTCGCTGCCGAGGGCGCTTCCGCGGTCTGACGAGAACGCGAGGCGGGTGCCGTCGGGCGACCAGGCCGGTTCGCGATCGTCGAAGGCGCCCCAGGTCAGGCGACGCAGCGTCGAGCCATCGGGCGCCATGGTCCAGATGTCGTAGTTGCCGTCGCGGAAGGCGAAGAACGTGATCTGCGTGCCATCGGGCGACCAGGTGGGCTGGCGCGCGTCGTTGAAGACGCCCGTGACGCGCCTGGCGGGGCCGCCGGCGCTGGGAAGCGTCCAGATGCTGCCCTGCAGGTCGATGGCGAGGGTGCGGCCGTCGGGCGAGACGGCGACCGACATCGACGTGCCCTCGGTGACGGTGACGTCGATCAGGGCTGGGGCAGCGGGACGCTGACCGCCGACCGGCTGACCGGTCGCGAACAGGGTGACGAGCACGCACACGAGGACGGCGAACGGAACGCGCGAGCGAATGGGCATGGGGGTGAGGATCATGGCACAGGTGCGAGTCAGCGATCAGCGGTCAGCGAGACCATCGTCCGGGCTACACCGGCACACGGTCGCCTCGTATCGGCCGTCGAGCGGGGATCGGTGCAGGCTCCTGGCCGGACGCCTTGGCTGACGGCTGACTGCTGATTGCTGTCCGCTGATTGCTGACCCCTCTCACCTGAACTGCGCCATCAACTCGTCCAGCGCCTCGCTGTCGCCACCGTAACGGTCAGCCGATGCAGGGCCCGCAGGCTTCACTGTTGCAGCAGCCGTAGCCACAACTCATCCACACCTCACAGGCGCAGGCGGTGACGCCATCGCATGTGACGCAACTCCGCACACACGGCCCGAGCACGGCCTGAGGCTTCCCGTCGATCGGCTTCTCGACCGCGCTGACGCGTGCGCCAGTCCTCTCGGTGCTCCACCCTGCTGGCAGCGCCGGCAAGGCCAGGCGATCGAGCAGTTGCACCTCGAGGTCGACTGGCGACTTGTCGAAGCGAGCGCTGGCCATCACATCGACATGCGATTGCTCCACCTCCCTGATCTTCTCGCTCCCGCCAGGGCCCGACAGGATCTCGAACACGTGAATCTCGGCCCCGCCGCTCGTGAGTCGCGGGGTGAGGCCCACGGTTGCCACCGGCGACGAGATCCGCCCCATCTCGCCGTTGACGATCTTCAGCCTCATGGGAACGCCGTTGGCCCGCACCTGCAGGAACACCACCTCGTCTGAGATCCTCACCGTCTCGGCCTGTTGTGCTCGCGCCGCCGACGCGGCAAGGAACGGGGCCACCAGTAGACCGACGACAATCACTCGTGCTGCGTGCCTCATTTCACCGACCTCCTCCTGCGTGACGGGCCCACTCGCCCGCCGCGGACGGTTCTTGCCCGAAAGTGCGGCTGGAACAAGCGACAACTCATGCCATGGCGCGTCTTGGCGAACCCGAGAGCGTCGTGGCGCATCCTGTCGTCTCGTGGCGTCTGGCCCAGGCGTGGCACGCTCGTGACGTTCGCAGACGGCGCAGGCTCGGCGTTCCCCTGCGAACGCAACGCACTTGACCCTGTCGGAGACCGGCCCCTGGAATGACTGGCCATGGCGAGTTCGAGCCCTCAGGAACCGGGGAACCGCCTCTTGCGAGGCTGGAAGGACATCGCGGCCTACCTGGGCACATCGCAGCGCAGCGCGCAACGGTTCGCGGCCGAACTCAACCTCCCGGTACACCGGACGGGCAGGGTGCATGGGGCAGTCTCGGCATTCACGTCTGAACTCGACGCCTGGACTCGGCGGAGGACAACAGAGGGCGTTGAACCGCCCGGCGAGGCGGCGGCCGATCCCGATGTTCCCTCGACCGCCCCTCCGGCGCCTGCCTCGACGCCACTCGCGCCTGCGAGGCTGGCGGCCGCGGCTCTGGCGACCGTGGCAGTCGCCGGCATCGTCGTCTGGCTCCTGTTCTCGGCGCGTGGCCCGAATGCCCACGAGGCGACCACGCAGGCCGCCCCATCGGCCGCATCAGCCGTCGAGCCTCACGACACCGCCGCCCAGGCATTCGTCCTCTGGTTGAAGCTGCGTACCGGACGCGAAGTGGAGCTCAGGATCACCGAGGGGCCGCGTGCGACACTCCAGGCCGAGCCGGATCAGCAGTTGCAGTTCGAAGCCGAAACGCGTGGCGAGCGCCTGCGCGTCAGGCTCTACGAGGTGGTGGCGGGTTCCCCGAGAGGTGAGGCCCCGCAGATGGTGGGTGTCGTCGACCTCGTGCAATCGCGTCGGGAGGCCCGCCTGCCAGTGCAGCTGCAGTACACCACCGGGTCACTGGAACTCGCCTGGCTTGACGGCCCGCAACGATAGGCGCCGTGCGGCACGACGCCGGCGGCAACCCGTCTGCGCGAGCGACCCCTCCGGCGCCATCGTCCAGGCGTCGTTGTTGCCGTCGCGATACGCGAAGAACTCGGTTCAGGCCCTGCTCTGGGCCTTAGCTGATTGCTGACCGCTGAACGCTGCCCCCGCTCACCTGAACTGCGCGATGGTAGAATTCATACCATGACAGTTACCATGGATGCTGCCGGACGGCTGGTCATTCCTCGCGAAATCCGTCGTGAAGCCGCGCTCGAGCCGGGAGTGCCCCTCGAAGTGCGGTGGCGCGACGGCGTGATTGAACTCGAGCCGCAGTCGCTGCCCGTGTCGCTCGAGCGCCGCGGGCGCCTGCTCGTCGCGACGCCGCGCGAACCCGTCGCGCGGCTCTCGACCGCCTCGGTCGAACGCACGCGGCGCGACATCGCCCGCAGCCGTGGCCGACGATGAGCGCGGGGAGGTTCGCGCTCGACACCAGTTGCATGGTTGCCCTGGTGTGCACCTGGCACGAGCGACATGGCGATGCGGTCGCCGCCGTGGAGTCGCGACTCGATCGCGGAGCCACGGTCGCCGTCGCGGCGCATGCACTGGTCGAAACCTATGCGGTGCTCACGCGCCTCCCGCCTCCGCACCGGCTCGCGCCAGCAGACGCGTGGGCCGTCGTGCGGGGTAACTTCGTCGAGTCGGCGACGGTGGTCACGCTCAGCGGCCGAGATCACGTCGCCCTGCTCGGACGGCTGGCCGACTCGGGCATCGGTGGTGGACGCAGTTACGACGCGATCATCGCGGCGTGCGCCGTGAAGGCCAACGCGGTCGAACTCCTGACCTTCAACCCGCGGCACTTCCTGCCACCGCCAGAGGGCGTCGCTATCGTCGAACCGTCGAACGGCGCGTGACGCCTGGTGGGGTGTCCCGGCGCCACGCTGCTCAGCCCCTCACCGGAACTGCGCCATCAACTCGTCGAGTGCCTTCGCACCGGGGCACAACTGGTCGAACGGCACGTCGACCAGCGGACGCGCGACGGTGCCGGCGTGCGTGTGCATGTCGTCGGCGTCGGCCGACACGTGCAGCAGGCCCGTCACGATCTCGCCTTCCTTCTGGCGCGCACGCACGTAGGCATACGCGGCCTCGCGGTCGGTGGGATCGAAGTCGGCGGCCACCTTGCGCAACTTCACGGTCGATCCGTCGAACAGCCGCACCGATCGCACGTCGCCGTCGTCGATATGCACCGCGATCTCGCGGTGCAGGGGGACGAAGTCGGACTCGACGGCCTCGACGAGCTTCTCGCGCGTGTACGCGTAGCTCTTCGTCGAGCCCTCGTGATCGTTGAACGTGACGCACGGCGAGATGACGTCGATGAACGCGAACCCGCGATGCGCGATGCCGGCCTTGATGATCGGCACGAGCTGCTCCTTGTCGCCCGAGAAGCTCCGGGCGACGAACGTCGCGCCGAGCGTCAGGGCGAGCAGCACGCTGTCGATGGCGGCCATGGTGTTGGCCTCGCCGCGCCTCGACTTCGAGCCGGGGTCGGCCGAGGCCGAGAACTGGCCCTTGGTGAGCCCGTAGACGCCGTTGTTCTCGAGCACGTACAGCATGTCGAGGTTGCGGCGGATGGCGTGACTCAGCTGGCCGAGGCCGATCGACAGCGAGTCGCCGTCGCCCGACACGCCGATGATCGTCAACTCGCCGTTCGCGGCGGCGGCACCGCTCGCGAGCGCCGGCATCCGCCCGTGCACGCCGTTGAAGCCGTGCGCTTCACGCAGGAAGTACGCAGGTGTCTTCGACGAGCACCCGATGCCCGACATCTTGGCGACGCGGTGCGGCGCGATGTCAAGTTCCCAGAAGGCCTGGATCAGCGCGGCGGTGATCGAGTCGTGCCCGCACCCGGCGCAGAGGGTCGACATGCTGCCCTCGTAGTCGCGCCGCGTGAGGCCGACGGCGTTCTTCCTGAGCGACGGGTGGTGGACGCGGGGTTTCGCGATGTAGGTCATGGCGCGGGCTCGATCACACGGTCAGGGCACGACGGGGGGGGCGCATCGGTCATGGGGCACGAC
>JAEUQQ010000523.1 GCA_016789685.1 Acidobacteriota bacterium
CACGCGCCGGCGCACGCTGGTCGGCGTCAACAACTACCCCGACCTCCTCGCACCGCCGTCGGTCGCGCCGGCGCTGCCCGGCGACGAGGCGCTGCCATTCGGCGGCGAACGGCTGGCGGCACCATTCGAGCGCATCCGCGCCCGCACGGCGCGGCACATTGCGGCCGGCGGTACGCCGCCGCGCGTGCACCTGCTGACACGCGGCCCGGTCGCGATGCGGACGGCCCGCGCGAACTTCTGCCTCAACTTCTTCGGCTGCGCCGGTTTCGACATCACGCAGGGCGACGCCCTCGTCGAGGCCGACCTCGTGGTGCTGTGCAGTGCCGACACCGAGTACCTCGCGCTGGCCCAGGCCCTTGGCTCCTCGTGCCGCGGCCCGATCGTCGTGGCCGGCAATCCGGCCGATCAGATCGAGGCGCTGCGCGCAGCGGGCATCGACAGCGTCGTGCACGTGGGCGTCGACGCCGTGCAGGTGCTATCGCACTGGCAGGATCGGTTCGGCCTGCCTCCATACGCGGCCGATGGTGGCGGCGACGCCGCCGGTGCAGCGGCGAATGCGCACTTAGGGGCTGGCGGCACCGCCGCGGCCCGCGACGGTGCGGCATCGTCGAACGCTGCCGCCAACGGCGACATGGCCGCGTCATGGATGACGCCCGAGCAGATCGCGGTGAAGCCGTTCTACACCGCGGCCGACCTCGAGGGCCTCGAACACCTCGACTACGCCGCGGGCATCCCGCCGTTCCTGCGTGGACCGTACTCGGCCATGTACGCGTTGCAGCCCTGGACGATCCGGCAGTACGCGGGCTTCTCGACCGCCGAGGATTCGAACGCCTTCTATCGCCGCAACCTCGCCGCCGGGCAGAAGGGCCTGTCGGTGGCCTTCGACCTGGCGACGCACCGCGGCTACGACTCCGACAACGAGCGCGTGGTCGGCGATGTCGGCAAGGCCGGCGTGGCGATCGACTCGGTCGAGGACATGAAGATCCTCTTCGACCAGATTCCGCTGGATCGCATGTCGGTCTCGATGACCATGAACGGCGCCGTCCTGCCGATCATGGCGTTCTACATCGTCGCGGCCGAGGAACAGGGCGTCGCGCCGTCGGCGCTGGGCGGGACCATCCAGAACGACATCCTCAAGGAGTTCATGGTCCGCAACACCTACATCTACCCGCCGGCGCCCTCGATGCGGATCATCGGCGACATCTTCCGCTACTGTGCCGCCGAGATGCCGAAGTTCAATGCCATCTCGATCAGCGGGTACCACATGCAGGAAGCCGGCGCGACCGCCGACATCGAGCTGGCGTACACGCTGGCCGATGGCCTCGAGTACCTGCGGGCGGGCCTGCGGGCGGGCCTCGACATCGACAGCTTCGCGCCGCGGCTGTCGTTCTTCTGGGCGATCGGCATGAACCACTTCATGGAAATCGCCAAGATGCGCGCCGCCCGCGTGCTGTGGGCGACGCTCGTGAAGGACTTCGCGCCGAAGAACCCGAAGTCGATGGCGCTGCGCACGCACTCGCAGACGTCGGGCTGGAGCCTCACCGCGCAGGATGTCTTCAACAATGTGACCCGGACCTGCGTCGAGGCGCTGGCCGCGGCGCTGGGCCACACGCAGTCGCTGCACACCAACGCGCTCGACGAGGCCATCGCCCTGCCGAGCGACTTCTCGGCGCGCATCGCGCGCAACACGCAGATCTACCTGCAGGAAGAGACGGGCATCACGCGCCTCGTCGATCCGTGGGCGGGCTCGTACTACGTCGAGCGCCTGACGCACGAGTTGATGGAGCGCGCGTGGACGCTGATCCAGGAAGTCGAGGCGCTCGGCGGCATGGCCAAGGCCATCGACACCGGGCTGCCCAAGATGCGCATCGAGGAAGCGTCGGCGCGGCGCCAGGCCCGCATCGATGCGGGGCGCGAGATCATCGTCGGCATCAACAAGCACGTGCGCGAACACGATGACCCCCTCGACGTGCTCGAGGTCGACAACCGGGCCGTGCTCGCCAACCAGGTCGCGCGTCTTGCCGAGATCCGGCGCACCCGCGACGGCGCCGCCGTCGAGCGCTCACTCGCGGCCCTCACGCGCAGCGCCGAAACCGGCGACGGCAACCTGCTCGCGCTCGCCGTCGAGGCTGCGCGCGCTCGCGCGACGCTCGGCGAGATCTCAGACGCGCTCGAGGCCGTGTTCGGACGCTACCAGGCCGTCAATCGCACGATCTCTGGCGTCTACTCATCAGAGAGCGAGAGCGACCCGAAGTTCATGGCGGCACGGACGCAAGCCGCAGCGTTTGCCGAACACGAAGGCCGGCGGCCGCGACTGCTCATCGCCAAGCTCGGGCAGGATGGGCACGACCGCGGCGCGAAGGTGATTGCGACCGCGTTCGCCGACCTCGGCTTCGACGTCGACGTGGGCCCGCTCTTCCAGACACCGGCCGAAGCCGCACGCATGGCCGCCGAGAACGACGTGCACGTGCTCGGCGTGTCGAGTCTCGCAGGCGGGCACAAGACGCTCGTGCCCGAGGTGATTGCGCGCCTCAAGGCCCTCGGCCGCGACGACATCCTCGTCGTGGTCGGCGGCGTCATCCCGCCGAACGACTACGACGTGCTGCGCCAGGCGGGGGTGACGGCGGTGTTCGGACCGGGCAGCGTGATTCCCGACTGCGCGCGCGAGATCCTCGACGCGCTCCAGGGGACGGTGCGTGCGTCCTGATCCGCACGCGCCGCGACGCCTCTCGATCGAGCGCTACATCGATGGCGTGCTCGCGGGCGACCGTGTCGTCCTCGCGCGCGCCATCACCCTGGTCGAGAGCGATCGCCCCGCCGACGCCGAGTTGGCGGCGCGCCTGCTCGACGCCGTGCTGCCACACACGGGGCAGGCACGGCGTGTCGGCATCACGGGCGTGCCGGGCGTCGGCAAGAGCACGTTCATCGACGCCCTCGGCATGTACCTCGTGCGCGAGCGCGACGAACGGGTCGCCGTGCTCAGCGTCGACCCGTCGAGCCCGCTGTCTGGCGGCAGCATCCTCGGCGACAAGACGCGCATGGCGCGCCTGTCGCTCGAAGCGCGCGCCTTCATCCGCCCGTCGCCGGCACGCGGGCACCTCGGCGGCGTCGCGCCACGCACGCGCGAGGCCATCCTGCTCTGCGAGGCCGCCGGGTTCCAGAACGTGCTCGTCGAGACGGTCGGCGTCGGGCAGTCTGAGACGGCCGTGCGGTCGATGACCGACTTCTTCCTGCTCCTGATGCTCGCGGGCGCTGGCGACGAGTTGCAGGGCATCAAGCGCGGCATCATCGAGATGCTCGACGGTATGGTGATCAACAAGGCCGATGGCGACAACAAGCCCCGCGCCGAGCGCGCGCGCGTCGAATATGCCGGGGCCCTGCACCTGTTCCCGGCCACGGCCGATGGTTGGACGCCGCGCGTGCTCACCTGCTCGGCCCTCGACGGCCGCGGCATCGCAGACATCTGGACGATGGTGCTCGAGCACCGCGCGCATGTCGACGCGTCGGGATGTCTCGCGGCCCGGCGGCGCCAGCAGTCGCGCGAATGGCTGCACGAGTTGATCCTCGCCGGCCTGCAGCAGATGCTCCGCACGCATGGACCCGCGCGCGAACGCCTCGCCGCGGTCGAAGCCTCGGTGACGGCGGGCACGACATCGGCGTTCACCGCCGCGCGCGCGGTGCTCGACACGTTCGGGCGCTGACGCCTGCGTTCACACGCAGCGGCCGCGCGCCGGCCACAGCAGGTACGGCCCGGGCTCAGCGCGGACGGGCTCGCACGTACACGAACTCCAGGCACGGCGCGCCACGGAACACGACGTGACGGGTCTCGGCACGCGTCATTCCTGCGCGTTCGAGCACTCGAATCGATGCGTGATTGCGCGCGTCGGTGATCCCCACCACCCGCTCGGCGGCCGAGTCGTCGAACACCAGGGCCATCGCCGCCCCGACCGCGGCGGTCGCCAGGCCACGCCCCTGGGCAGGGCGGCTCAGGGTGAACCCGATCTCGACGTCGCGGCCATCGTCCGACAGGCAGAGGCCGAGGTCGCCGGCCAGCGCGTGGTCGGTGTCACGGGCGATCGCGATCTGGACCCACGTGCCCGGAACGAAGAGCGCTGCCTCCTGCATCCCGGTGAGGAACGCCAGCGCCTCCTCGTCTGACGTCGACGTCCAGCCCTGAAAACGCGCCAGTCCCGGGTCGCTGCGGTAGGCCTGGAACGCGGCGAGATCACCGGGCACGAGGCGGCGCAGCATGCCCCCGGAGAAGCGCCTCGGCAACGGGTCGGATGGTCTGGCGTGGCCCTGGGCGTTCATGGACGATCCGGCCTCACCCGGTGCCGGCAGGGGCGGGGCACGACCTCGGCCTTCGTCGCCGGAAGCGGCGCGATCGCCGCTCCCGGCGGGTAGACCTCAGCGCGGAACGGCAAAGAACTCGCGCACCAGGCGCCGCAGCAGGCCGATCGACCCGAGCACGGCCACGAGGTTCGGGATGGCCATCATGCCGTTGAGCGTGTCGGCGATGTCCCACACCAGGTGCAGCGATCCGACCGACCCGAGATACACGAAGACCAGCCAGAGCATCCGGTACGGCATCGCCGCCCGCGTGCCGAAGAGGTAGACGATCCCTGTCTCGCCGTAGTAGCTCCAGCCAATGAGCGTCGAATACGAGAACAGCAGCACGCCCCCCGTAACGACGATGTCGCCCCAGGTGCCCGGCAGGCCGGCTTCGAAGGCCCTGGCCGACAACGCGGCTCCCGTCGCCCCACTGTCCCACGTGCCCGTCACGAGGATCACGAGGCCTGTCGTCGTGCAGATCAGGATGGTGTCGACAAACACCTCGAAGATGCCGTACATGCCCTGGCGCACGGGGTGATCCGTCTCGGCCACGGCATGCACCATCGGCGCGCTGCCGAGGCCCGCCTCGTTCGAGAACAATCCCCGGGCGACGCCGTAGCGCAGCGCCATCGCCATCGTGCTGCCAGCAAACCCTCCGGCTGCGGCCGTGCCGCTGAACGCGCCGTCGATGACCAGGCCGAGCGCGTGGGGAATCTGGCCCGCGTGCATGGCGAGGATGACGAACCCGCCGCCGAGGTACAGGATCGCCATGAACGGCACCATGTACTGCGTGACCTCGCCGATGCGGGTGATGCCGCCGAGGATGACGACCGCGGTCACCACGACGAGGACCATGCCGGTGACGGCCGGCGCGATGCCGAACGTCGCACGGAGGCTGTCGGCCACCGAGTTGGCCTGCACCATGTTGCCGATGCCGAACGCGGCAATCGACGTCAGCAGCGCGAACAGCGTGCCGAGCCACGGCAGGCCGAGCCCCCTGTTCAGGATGTACATCGCGCCGCCGCGCATGATGCCCTTGGCGTCGGGCTCACGGTAGTGGATGGCAACGACGATCTCGGCGAACTTCGTCACCATGCCGAGCACGCCCGACACCCAGAGCCAGAACAGCGCGCCGGGCCCGCCGATCGAGATGGCCGTCGCCACCCCCGCGATGTTCCCGACGCCCACCGTCGACGCGAGTGCCGTCGACACCGCCTGGAACGGGCTGACATTGCCCTGCCCGGCCCCGCGCGTCGTGAGCTTGCCCAGCACTTCGACGAGGGCAAAGGGCAGGTAGCGGAACTGTGCCCCGCCGGTGATGATGGTCAGCAGCAGCCCGGTGCCCATCAGCAGCACGATCATGGGCAGGCCCCAGACGTATCCATTGAGCCACGCGTTCCACGCGGCAAGTGTCTCGGTCATCGGTGCGGGTCTCCAGGAATCGACGCGTGCATGATACCGGCTTCCGCTATGATGCGCGGCAACCATGCCCGCATCCTTCCGCGTCGGCCTCGTCGGCTACGGCAACGGCGGCGCGACGTTTCATGCGCCGCTGATTGCGTCGACCGATGGCCTCACCCTCGCCGCCATCGTCACCAACGATCCCGAACGCCGGCAACGCGTCGCCGAAACCCATCCCGGTGTGCACCTCGCCAGCGGCGTCGCGGAGTTGCTCGACGGCGCCGGACGCGTGGACGTGCTCGTCGTCGCGTCGCCCAACCGCTGGCACGTCGCGCACGCGATGGCCGCGCTCGACGCGGGCACCGACGTGGTGGTCGACAAGCCGATCGCGGCGACCGCCGCAGACGCGCGGGCGCTCGTGGCGCACGCCGACGCGCGAGGGCGGCTGCTCACCGTCTTCCAGAACCGTCGATGGGATGGCGACCTGCTCACCGTCCAGCGACTGCTGCGCGAGCGACGCCTGGGAACCGTCCACCGATTCGAATCGCGCTTCGAGCGCTGGCGGCCGGTGCCGCGCGCGACGTGGCGCGAACGCGGCGCGCCCGAAGACGCGGGCGGGCTGCTGTTCGACCTCGGCAGCCACCTGGTCGACCAGGCCCTGGTGCTGTTCGGGCCGGTTGCGCGGGTGAGCGCCGAAGTCGACTACCGGCGCGACGACGCGGTCGTCGACGACGACGTGTTCGTGGCGCTCGAGCACACCACCGGCGTGCGCACGCACATCTGGACGACGCAACTCGCGGCGTCGCCGGGTCCGCGATTCGTCGTGCGGGGCACCAGCGGCAGCTACGTGAAGTGGGGCCTCGACGTCCAGGAGGACGCGTTGAAGCGCGGCGAACGGCCCCGCGATGCGTCGTGGGGCACCGAGCCCGCCACGGCCTGGGGCCAGGTGCACGACGGCACCGCGGCGCAGGCGATCGAGACCGAGCGTGGCGACTACGGCGCGTTCTACAGGCAGCTGGTGTCGGCGCTACGCGGCGAAGGGTCGGCTCCCGTGGATCCACGCGACGCCGTGGCAGCCCTCGACGTGATCGAGGCCGCCCGGCGGTCGGGCAT
>JAEUQQ010000595.1 GCA_016789685.1 Acidobacteriota bacterium
TGATCGCACTCAGCGTCGGCCGGGCCAAGGACATGACCAGGGTGCTCGCGCTGCTGGAATCCCACACCGTCGCCGCCGAGTCCATCCGCGACCTCGCCCTGAAGCACGGGCTGCACGAGGCGTGGGAGCGATTCCGGTCGAGGTTCCTCGATGAGCGACGCTGATGCCCTGCTGCGTCGCCAGGCGGAATGGCAGCGCGACCGCCAGGCCATGAGCTGGCCCGAGAAGATCCGCCAGGCCGAGCAGCTCCGCGCGTCCGTCGAGGTATTTCGCCGCCTGCGCAGTCAGCGCAGCCCCGCCGAACCCGACGACGCCCCGCCTGATACGCCATAGACCGGCACGCCACACCCGCCGGACACCCACCCGCCCTCCCCTGCAACCCCCTCGTCCCACCCCCGTGAGGGGATTCCCCGCCGTCCTGCGCATACCTCTACGCACACCCCTAGTGGTCACGTCCGCGGGCAGATGCCCGAGGATTCGTGGCCCGGCTTCCTCGCGAGGCTCCCCAGTCGGGGTTGGTGCATCCGGTGGAGGTAGGTCGTGGTTTCAGGAAAACAGTGGCTGGCGGGTGCGTTCACGCTGATGCTCCTCGGCGCCGGCAACGACGCGGTCGCGCAGGTCGCACCGCTCGCGGCGGGCCGGAACGTCAACATGGTGGCCGGCACGAAGTGGCCCGATGGCGATCCGTACCTGCAGCGGCAGAACGAACCGTCGGTCGCGGCCTCGACGCGCAATCCGCTGCACCTGCTCGCGGGCGCCAACGACTACCGCACGGTCGACATCCCCTTCGTCAACGACGCCGACGAGACGGGTGACGCCTGGCTTGGCTTGTTCAAGTCGCTCGACGGTGGGCAGCGCTGGAAGACGACGCTCCTGCCCGGCTACCCGCAAGACACGTCGGCCATCGGCATGGCCTCGCCCCTCAAGGGCTACGGCGCCGGCGCCGACCCGGTCGTGCGCGCGGGCACCAGCGGCCTGCTCTACTACAGCGGCCTGGTCTTCGACCGCACCGACGACGGCACGGGCCGCAGCGCGATCTTCGTCGCCCGCTTCATCGACAACAACGACCGCGAGGCGGGCGACCCGATCAAGTACCTCGGGACGTCGCTGGTCGCCAGCAGTCCCGGCGGCACCGACGGGGTCTTCCTCGACAAGCCGTGGATGGTGGTCGACATCCCGCGCGGCAACGCGGGCACCTGCCGCATCACGACGACGGATGTCGATCCGCTGACGCAGCAGACGCGCACGGTCACGCAGACGATCCCGGCGGGCCCGACCTACGTGGCCTACACGGCGTTCTCGACCGACGCCCAGGGCGAACGCTCAGACATCTACTTCACCAGCTCGACGAACTGCGGCCGCACCTGGTCGAATCCGACCCGGGTCAACCGGCGCGAAGACCGCGTCAACCAGGGCGTGACGCTGGCGGTCGATCCGCGCAACGGCGACGTGCTCATCGCGTGGCGCCAGTTCGCGCTCACGGCCTCGGCAGATGGCGATGGCCTGATGGCCGCCCGCTACAACGCCTCGAGCCGCCGCTGCCTCCCGCCCGGCCTCGTCCGCAAGCTCTCGTCGTCGAAGCACGCGAACATCCTGCACCGCATCCGCGAGAAGCGGCGCACGCACCAGGCGACGACGGGGCCCCGTCCGGTCGGCGACGAGCTCGAGAGCTTCGACCAGGCGACCACCGACATCGGCAACGCGATCAGCTTCCGCACCAACGCCTACCCGACGCTCGCCATCGACGGCAGCGGACGCGCCTACATGGCCTGGACCGAACGCGGCTTCGGCACGGCCCGGCCCTCGCCCATCGACGGCGACGCGCGCATCGTGATGGCGACGTCGACCAACGGCACGACGTGGAGCACGCCGCGCCCCATCGCCGACGAGACGACGGTGGATCAGCAGCCGATCCCCGGCCACCAGATCATGCCGACGCTGACGATGGGCGGCGGACGCCTCGTGCTGGTCTACTACGACCTGCGCGATGACGTGTCGCAGCAGTTCTCGCAGTTCGTGGATGACCGCGGCGCCATCCAGATGGCCAACCGGCGGCGCACGCTCGACCTGCGCGCGTCGTTCGCCACGCCTGCGGCGGTGCCGGCGTTTGCGCCCTCGGTGCGCGTCAGTGACTACCTGATGACGCAGGAAATCACGCCGGCGGGCACGCTCGTCGAACGGCAGCTCCAATACAACGCGCCGAACCTGCCGATGTTCAAGCAGGGCACGGCGCCGTTCATGGGCGATTACGTGGATGTGACGACGGCGCCGGCATTCGTGCCGACGACGAACGGACGCTGGGCGTACAACACGACGGGCCAGGCGGTGTTCCACGCGGTGTGGACCGACAACCGCGACGTGCGCCAGCCGGGTGTCGACACGAACAACGACGGCAACCCGTGGAACGACTACACGGCGCCGACGCAGCGCGCCGAAGGCAGCGCCAGCATCTTCGGCCCCGGCCAGACGCTGCCGCAGTGCAACCCGGCCAACACGGGCTCGCGCAACCAGAACATCTACACGGCGCGCCTCTCTGCCGGCCTCATCGTCGGCTCGCCTGGGAACACGAAGCCGCTGAGCACGTCGCTGGCACGCGCGTTCTCGGTCTTCGCGCAGAACACGACGACGCAGGTCAAGACGTTCCGCCTGACGATCGGCAACCAGCCGGTGGGCGGGCGCGCGTCGTTCGACCAGTTCTCGGCGCAGCCGCTGGTGTCGGTCGACGTGACGACGGCACCGCGCTCGCTGGCGGCACGAACGGTCTACGTCACCTCGTCGAGGGCCGACGCGCAGGTCTCGGTGAGCGTGCGCGAAATCGCGAGCGTCGGCGGCGCGCTGGTGAGCGGCGGCCTCGGCGACGTGATCGTGCTCAATCCCGACATCGCCAACCCCGACATCGCGAATCCCGATATCGCCAATCCCGACATTGCGAATCCCGACATCGCGAACGCCGAGGTCTACAACCCCGACATCGCCAACCCGGACATCGCGAATCCCGATATCGCCAATCCCGACATCGCCAACCCGGACATCGCGAATCCCGACATCGCCAACCCCGATATCGCGAACCCGGACATCGCGAACCCCGACATCGCGAACGTGCGCGTGGCGAATCCCGACATCGCCAACCCCGACATCGCGAACCCCGATATCGCCAACCCGGATATCGCGAACCCGGATATTGCGAACCCGGACATCGCCAACCCCGACATCGCGAACACCACGCTGACCGATGTGACGTGGACGATCACGAACACGGGCAACACGGCCGCGTCGTTCAACGTGAACCTGTTCCTGGCGCAGGCCACGAACAAGATCTGCGCGTCGGGCCAGACGCCGACCGACAACGGCTGCATCGCGACGCAGCTGATCCTGCACAAGGTGTACTCGACGCCGACGGCTCTGGCCTGCGAGGTGCAGGTGCAGTCGCAGAACGTGCTGATCGCCAAAATCGCGAACCCGCGGTTCGTGACGCCGGGCAC
>JAEUQQ010000602.1 GCA_016789685.1 Acidobacteriota bacterium
TTCAACGACCGGCCGGCCGGTGAGACGCGCAACGCGAGGCGCGGCGCCGCCCAGGTCGACCTCGGGGGTCGCATGTCGTATGCGATCGGCTTCGGCGGTCCGCGGCAGACCGGTGGCGCGGGCGGCACGCAGATCGCGATCTCCATGGGTGGTGGCGGCGGGTTGTCGCCCGGCTTCGGCGGCGGTGCCGAAGACAAGCGCTACCGCGTTGAGTTCTACATCTCGGGCCAGAACCTGCTGAACCGCGTCAACTACACGGCGTACTCCTGGGTGCTGACCTCACCGTTCTTCGGCCAGCCGATCGCCGCATCGCAGCCGCGCAAGCTGCAGGTCGGCATGCGCTTCGGGTTCTGACACACAGGCATCTGGAGAGGACTGCATGCACACCCCCACGTCTCCGCGAACCATCGCCGCCTCGCTCGATGAACTCTGGTCGCCACGCGTCGTCGCCGAGGTGGATGACGCCTACGTCAAGGTCGCCCGGGTACAGGGCACGTTCGGCTGGCACGCGCACGAACACGAGGACGAGTTGTTCTACGTACTCTCTGGTCAGCTGACGATCGAGATGGAATCGTCGTCGGTAGTGCTCGGCGAGGGCGACATGTACGTCGTGCCCAGGGGCGTGCGCCACAACCCGGTGGCCGAGCGTGAATGCCACATCATGCTCGTCGAGCGGAAGTCGACACTGCACACCGGGAACACCGTCACCGACAGGACGCGGTCGATCGAGCAGCAGCTGCGCCCGCGCTGAGCGGCCGCGCGAGGCACCGCGCCCGACGGACGGGCGCACCCGGGGCGCGTGCGTCATGCCCGCGCGTACGCTGGCGCCGGCGGTGCTATGCTCTCGCCGCACCTTCATCCCACCTGGAGACGCTTCGATGCGCATACCCGCACTGCTACTGGCGTGCCTGATCGCCACGACCGTGTCACCCGCCGTCGCCCAGCAACCGGGCGCCCCTCGGCCGGGTGGACCTCCGCAGGCCGCGCCCGCAGCCACCGGTCGCGAGGTGGCCGGACCTGCCGAAGAGAAGACCTCGGTCACGAATCACGCGATGACCGTGGACGGCCGTGACATCAAGTACACGGCGACGACCGGCACGCTGCCCATCCGCCTCGACGACGGCAAGGTGGTGGCGCGGATGTTCTACGTCGCCTACACGAAAGATGGCGAAGACGTGGCGACGCGCCCGGTGTCGTTCCTGTTCAACGGCGGGCCGGGGTCGGCGTCGATCTGGCTGCACATGGGCTCGTTCGGCCCCAGGCGCGTGCAGATGGCCGCAGACGGTTTCCAGCCGGCGCCCCCCTACACGCTCGAGCCGAACCCCTACTCGCTGCTCGGCGCCACCGACATGGTGTTCGTCGATGCCATCGACACGGGCTTCTCGCGCGGGGTCGAGGGGGCCTCGACGACGCAGTTCCACGGGCAGTCGGGCGACATCCGGGCGTTCGGTGAGTTCATCAACACCTACCTGACGACCTTCAGCCGCTGGCTGTCGCCGAAGTTCCTGATCGGCGAGAGCTACGGCACCATCCGGTCTGCCGGGCTGTCGCAGGAACTCCAGTCGCGCCACGGCATCGAGCTCAACGGCGTCGTGCTGCTGTCGGCGTTGCTGACGTACCAGACGCTGTCGCCGGCGCCGAACAACGACGTGGCCTACGCGGCGTTGATCCAGACGTATGCGGCCACCGCGTGGTACCACAAGAAGCTGCCCGCCGACCTGCAGGCGCTTCCGCTCGAGAAGGTCGTCGGCGAAGCCCGCACGTTCGCGTTCGGCGAGTACATGACCGCCCTGACACGCGGCAACAGCCTGTCTGCGTCCGAGCGGGCGTCAGTGGCGCAGAAACTGTCGCGCCTCACGGGCATCTCGACGCGGTTCATCGAGGCGTCGAACCTGCGGGTGAACTCGGGCCGGTTCCGCAAGGAGTTGTTGCGCGACCAGCGCCTGATGGTCGGGCGGCTCGACAGCCGCTACACGGGCGTCGATCTCGACAGCGCGGGCGAGTCGCAGGAGTTCGACCCGTCGAACACGGCCCTGCAGGGCGCCTACACCGCGCTGTTCCAGGACTACGTGCGCCGCGACCTCAAGTGGCAGAGCGACCTGCACTATCCCTCGTCGGGCAACGTGCGTCCGTGGACCTACGATCAGAACCGCTACATGGACATGACCGAGGCGCTTCGCCAGGCCATGACGAAGAACCCCTTCCTCAAGGTGTTCGTCATCGTCGGGCACTACGACATGGCCACGCCGTCGGGCGGCATCGAGTTCAACATGTCGCACCTCGCGTACGACGACAGCGTGACGAAGCGCGTCTCGTGGGGCTACTACGAGGGCGGGCACATGATGTACGCCCGACCATCGGCGCACAAGATCCTGACGCAGGACCTCGCGAAGTTCATCAAGGAATCCACCCGGTAGGGGCGCATCATGATGCGCCCCTACGCCGGAGGCATCGAACACCCTTCGGTTTCTCCGGCAGGGCGCCGGCGGCAGCCAGTGTCGGCAGCAGCGCACAGTCGACCAACCCTCGCGCCTCCGGCGTAGGGGCGCATCATGATGCGCCCCTGTATCATGATGCGCCCCGGTATCATGATGCGCCCCCGGTATCTGATGCGCCCCCTCGTCCCTTCGATGGTGAGGCGTGGGAGCCCGATGCGCCCCTGCGCTCACCGCAGGACCTTCCCGACCACCTTCGGGTCGCCGTCGTTCTTCGCCGGCGTCACGCCGAGGATCTTCGCGAAGACGTTGTAGAGGCTGACGTTCTCGAACGGCTTCACGACAACGCCTTCGCGGAACGCGGGCCCTGCCGCGACGAACAGCGCACGCATCGATCGCGCCTTCGGGTCGTAACCGTGCTGGCCGCTCTCCTTCGGGATGCGGCCAGCATCCATCGCCGCGACGGCGCTGCGCCGGAGGACCTGCCACCCGTCGTCCACGACGCCCACGATCGCAGGTATCCGCGGGTGATCGCGGTAGCGCCAGTGTTTCGGCGTGTCGCGCTTCCGGTACACCTTGAGGTGCGGGTGCGCCTTGCGCAGCGCGCGATACACGGCCTCTTCCTTCCCCGGCTTCGGGTTGATCCCGAGCGTCGGGTTCAGGTCGATCACCGTCACGTCGTCGAGCGAGATGTAGTCGTCGAGCACGACGACGCGATCGCGCGACGTGGGCGCCATGCCGTGATCCGACACGGCGACGACGTTGACGACGTTCGTGAGGCCGCGCTGCTCGAGGCCGTCGAGCAGTTCGCCGAGCCACGCATCCGACTTCTGAAGCGCTTCGATCACGTGGGGCTTGAGCGGATCCCTGTGCCCGGCGTTGTCGGTCTCCTCGAAGTAGAGCGTCAGGAACGTCGGTCGCTGGTCGGCCGGCAGGTCGAGCCAGCCGAGCACCCGGGCCACGCGCTCGCTGCCAGGCATCTTCTCGTCGAACGGCTGCCAGTACGCGGCATGCTCGCCGCCGATCGGTGCCTCGGAGCCCGGCCAGAACATCGTGGCCGACCGCTGCCCCGCGCGACGTGACGTGACCCAGATCGGTTCGCCGCCCCACCACATCGCACTCTGGACCTCGGGGCGGTTCGACAGCGAGAACGACCGGCCGGTCGCGGCGTCCCAGATGTTGTTGGCGACGATCCCGTGGTGGCCCGGATACAGGCCGGTGACGATCGTGTAGTGGTTGGGAAAGGTCTTCGACGGGTAGCTCGGGATCATCCACTCGGCGCGCACGCCCCGCGAGATGAGGCTCTCGAGGTGAGGCAGGTGCACGCGGTCGCGGTAGTCCCATCGCCAGCCGTCGAACGAGACGAGGATGATGGTGGGCTTGACGTCGGCGGGCGCCGACGACGCGCGCGTGGCCTGCGCGTGTGACACGCGCGGACCGGCGCCGACCGCCCCTGACGCGAGGGCGACCGCAGCGAGGCACGCGACCAGCCGACCGGTGAATGCGCGCATCACTGTGCCTGCTGCGAGGGCCAGAGTTGCCGCATCACCCAGATGACGGCGCTGCCGGTGACCGCGAAGATCGCGAGCAGCATCCACGCGTAGGTGGTGCGCCCGTAGAGGAAGTTGCCAACCGTGAACAGCGCCGACCAGATCATCATGCACCCCGCCGCCCATCCAAGCAGCGCCAGCGGGATGTTGTCGCCGGCCGTGCGATCGGCGTCGTCTCCGAGTTGCGCCGCGTCGCGCACCACCGCCCATCCGGGGCCGGCAGGCCGCACGCGCCGGTAGAACTCGACGAGCACCTCGCGATCCGTGGCCGGGCCGGCGTACGCCGTGATGATCCAGCACACCGTGGTCACCCCCACCGTGATCAGCAGGCCCACGTGCGTGCTCACGGGCGATCCCGAGCGCGCCAGCGCGAGCAGCACGAGCGAGACCGCGAACGAACTGATCATCGCGACCACCTCGCACCAGGCGTTGACGCGCCACCAGAACCAGCGGACCAGGTACAGCAGCCCGGTGCCGGCGCCGATCTGCAGGATGATGTCGAAGGCGTCTTTCGCCGTGTCGAGCAGGTACACCATCACCGACGAGACCAGGAAGAGGAGCACCGTGGCGAGGCGACCCGCCATCACGTAGTGCGCCTCGGTGGCATCGGTCTTCACGAAGCGCCGGTAGAAGTCGTGCACCAGGTACGACGCGCCCCAGTTCAGGTGCGTGAGGATGGTCGAGGAGTTCGCGGCGATCAACCCGCCGACCATCAGCCCGACGAAGCCGACCGGCAGGAACTTGAGCATCGCCGGGTAGGCGATGTCGTGACCCAGCAGCTTGGGATCGAGGTTCGGGAACGCCGTCTGGATGTCGCTCAGCTCCGGGTAGACCAGGATCGACGCCAGCGCGACGAGAATCCACGGCCACGGCCGCAGCACGTAGTGGGCGACGTTGAAGAAGAGGACGGCGCCCAGCGCATCCTTCTCTGACTTCGACGCGAGCATGCGCTGCGCGATGTAGCTGCCGCCTCCGGGTTCCGCACCCGGATACCAGACGGCCCACCACTGCACGGCGATCGGCATGATGAACACCGCGACCGCGATGTCCCAGTGGTTGGTGAAGTCGGGCAGGACGGCGAGGTAGTCGATGCCGCCCGGCCCGCGCAAGGTCGAGAGCTTCGTGACCAGCCCGTCGAGGCCGCCCACCTGCGGGGCACGCAGCGCGAACACCGCCGCGGCGACGACCGCCGTCATCTTGATGAAGAACTGGATCATGTCGATGACCAGCACGCCCCACAGGCCCGAGTGCGCGGCGAACGCCACGTTGAGCAGGCCCACGAACAGGAGCGTCTCCCAGCGCTCGAACCCGAAGAGGATCGCGGCGATCTTGCACGCGGCGAGGTTCACCGTCGCCATGATCATGCAGTTGAAGAACAGCCCGAGATACAGGGCGCGGAAGCCGCGCACGACGCGCGCCGCGGCACCCGAGTAGCGCGCCTCGTAGAACTCGAGGTCGGTCATCGCGCCCGAGCGGCGCCAGAGCCGCGCGTAGAAGAAAACGGTCGAGACGCCCGTGAGCACGAACGCCCACCAGACCCAGTTACCGGCAACACCCTGGCGCCTGACGATGTCGGTGACGAGGTTGGGCGTGTCGCTGCTGAACGTCGTCGCCACCATCGACAGGCCGGCGAGCCACCACGGGACGGCGCGGCCCGAGGCGAAGAACTCCGACGTGCTCCGTCCGCTGCGGCGCGCGAAGAACAGGGCCGGGGCAAAGCAGATCGCGAGGGCGGCGATCGCGACAATCCAGTCGAGCGGGGCAAAGGTCATGTGGGTTCCTGACGGGCAGACAGCCGAGCCGGTTGGCGCATGTTAGATCACGACGCGGTGCAAGTGGGCATCGGTCGTGCGAAGATGCCCCGCACACCTCGTCGATCCCTGCGCCTGCCGCCATGGAACTCGGCCTTTACACCTTCGCAGAACGCCATCCCGATCCCACCACGGGCACGCTGGTGTCGCCGGATCAGCGGCTCCGCGACCTGCTCGAGGAGGTCGAGCTGGCCGACCACGTCGGCCTCGACGTCTTCGGCGTCGGCGAGCACCATCGATCCGACTACCTCGTGTCGGCCCCGGCCGTCGTGCTGGCCGCGGCGGCGGCGAAGACGACGCGGATTCGCCTGACGAGCGCCGTCAGCGTGCTGTCGTCCGACGACCCGGTGCGGGTGTTCCAGGAGTTTGCCACGCTCGATCTCCTGTCGGGCGGGCGGGCCGAGATCATGGCGGGGCGCGGCTCGTTCATCGAGTCGTTTCCCCTGTTCGGCTACGACCTGCACGACTACCACACGCTGTTCAGCGAGAAGCTCGACCTGCTGCTCCGCCTGCGCGCGTCAGAGGTGGTCGCGTGGAACGGCCGCATGCGGAAGGCCATCGACGGCCGCGGCGTGTATCCGCGGCCGCTGCAGGATCCGCTGCCGGTGTGGGTGGCCGTGGGCGGCACGCCCGACTCGGCCGTGCGCGCAGGCCATCTCGGCCTGCCGATGGCGCTGGCGATCATCGGCGGCCTGCCGGAACGCTTCGCGCGCTTCGTCGATGTCTACCGGACGGCAGGCACACGCGCCGGCCATGCATCGTCGCAGTTGCGCCTCGGCATCAACTCGCATGGCTACCTGGCCGACGATTCGCAGCAGGCGTCAGCGGAGTCGTTTGCGTCGTACGCGCACGTGATGAACACCATCGGGCGTGAACGCGGATGGCCGCCGATGGCGCGCGACGACTTCGAGCAGCAGCGGGCACTGCGCGGCGCGTTGTTCGTCGGGAGCCCGCAGCAGGTGATCGACAAGATCCTGTTCCAGCACGAAGTGTTCAGGCACGATCGGTTCCTGCTCCAGGTGAGCGTGGGCACGCTACCCCATGCCCGCGTGATGCGTGCCATCGAACTGTTCGGCACCATCGTCGCCCCCGCCATCCGCCGCGCCCTCACGTAGGGGTCACCTCTTTCGTGTGACCCCTATTTCAGGCCGAGGCGGTGGGCGCGGTGGTGGAGGTTACTGCGGTGCAGGCCCAGATCGCGGGCCGCGGCGGCCCAGTTGCCCGCGTGGCGGGCCACCGCCGCCCGAATCGCGTCGCGCTCGACGTCGGCGAGCCACGCCGACAACGACACGCCCGCCGTCACCGCCGGCGCGGTCGCGCCCGCGACGCCCTGCGCGACGTCGGCGGATCCCGCGGCGCCGGGCGTCAGGTCGAGGTGCTCGCCTGACAGCACGACGGCCTGACGCGGATCGCGGCCGAACGATGCCCGCAGCACGCCGCGATGCACCACGTTCTCGAGTTCGCGCACGTTGCCCGGCCACGCAAACGCCTCGAGCGCGCGGCGAGCCGGCTCGCTCACCCTGACGCCCGCAAACCCCAGGCGACGCGCCGCGCTGTCGGCAAAATGCGCCGCCAGCACCGCGATGTCGTCGCGACGCTCGCGCAACGGCGGCACATGCACGGGAAACACCGCCAGCCGGTGGTAGAGATCGGCGCGGAAGCGCCCGTCGCCCACCTCGCGCGCGAGATCGCGGTTCGTCGCCGCGATCACCCGCACGTTCACCCGGTGGACCCGGTCACTGCCGACGCGCTGGATCTCGCCGTGCTGCAACGCCCGCAGCAGCTTCGGCTGCACCTCGAGCGGAAGCTCGCCGACCTCGTCGAGGAACAGCGTGCCCTCGTCTGCCACCTCGAACTTCCCCGCCCGATCGCGCGACGCGCCGGTGAACGCCCCCGCCACGTGCCCGAACAGCTCGCTCTCGGCAATCGACACCGGCAGGGCCGCGCAGTTCACGTGGATCAGCGCTTCGTCGGCGCGCGAGGATGCCCCGTGGACGTGGTGCGCGACGAGTTCCTTGCCCACGCCCGTCTCGCCCGTGATCAGCACCGAGAGGTCCGAGGCCGCCACCAGGGCAATCTCGCGCCGCAGGGCCACCACCGGCGCGCTCGTGCCGAGAATCTCGCCGCCGCTCGACTGCGCCGCCGAGCGCAGCAGTTCGCGCGCCACGCGCCCGCGATGGTCGGCCCGCCGCTCGAGCGCCTCGATCAACGCCGTCGTGCGCAGGGCCGCCCCCGCCAGTGCCCCGAGCGTCGCCAGCACCCGCTGGTCGAGATGGTCGAAGCTGTGCGCCTCGAGGCCGTCGGCCGTCAACGCCCCCACGACCTCGCCCCCTTCGCGCAACGCGCACCCGAGACACGCATGCACCTTGTGCCACGCCGGCGCGGCCCCCTCGATGTCGCCATCGAACGGATCCGGCAGGCGGCTGTCGGGAGGAAACCGGACCGGCGCCGACGACCGCAGGATGATGTCGAGCCGCGGGTGCAGGTGGCGCGGATAGCGCCGCGTCAGGGCCCCGGTCGTGAGCCCGTAGCCGGCCACCGGCACCAGGTCGGTCCCGTCGAGCCGCATCAGGCACGCCGCATCGCAGGGGATGAGCCGCCGCACGGCCCCAATCAACCGCGCGTATCGGTCGCTCGCGCCCAGCGAGGCGGTCAGGTCCTGCGCAATCGCCAGCAACGCCTCGAGATGCGCCGCATGTTGTCCGTCTGGCATCACTGTTACCACTCCGACAACGACAAATCGTTGTCGAAACACTAACACAGTTCGCAACTCGTTGATTCTACGTGCTCACATCAGCGGCATCCCGCGTGCTCTGACAGAAGGTGCGGACCGCACTCCGCGGCCCGGCACCAGGAGCACCACCATGCACGCCACCACCACACTCGCCGAACTCGCCGTCGCCCATCCCGGCGCCGCACGGGTCTTCTACCGCAACCGCCTCGACTTCTGCTGCAACGGCCGACGCGCGCTCGACCAGGCCTGCCAGGAACGCGGCCTCGACCCCGCACAGATCCTCGACCAGATCCACGCCGAAGACCCGCTGGCCGCTGACGTCACCCGCTGGGCCGACGCCGCGCTGCCCGCCATCATCGACCACATCGTCACCCTCTACCACGCGCGCCTGCGTGACCAACTGCCGACCCTGATCGCCATGGCGCAGCGCGTCGAAACCCGTCACGCCGAGAAACCCGAGTGCCCGCACGGCCTCGCCGCGCAACTCGAACGCATGCACCTCGCCGTGCTCGATCACCTCGCCAAGGAAGAGCAGATCCTCTTCCCGCTGATCGTGCGCGGCCTCGGCGCGCGCGCGGCGGCGCCCGTGCACGTGATGGAACTCGAACACGACGACCACAGCGCGAACCTGCGTGCCGTGCGCGCGATGACCACCGACCTCGACGCCCCCGAGGTCGCCTGCACCACGTGGCGGGCGCTGTACGCCGGGCTCCAGCAGCTCGAGCAGGAGCTGATGGAGCACATCCATCTCGAGAACAACATCCTCTTCAGGCGCGCGCTCGCGTCGTAGCCGCGCGCGGCCTGCTTGCGCGACAAGGCGCCATGCGGGCCGTCGGACGCGTCCTCGTTTTCCCGTCTGCCACACCCTCTCCACGGAGTTCGTCATGTCGCCCCACCACGATCCCGCACCGCGCCACGGCCGCCTCTGGCTGTTGTTCGGCGCGACACTGCTCGTCGCCTTCGTCATCCTCGGATTCTGGGGACGCGAAGTCTATCGCCAGGCTCCCCCCATTCCCGAACGCGTGGTCACGACCGGCGGTGCCGTGCTGATGACGCGCGACGACATCCTCACGGGCCAGCAGGTCTGGCAGTCGACGGGCGGCCAGCAACTCGGCTCGATCTGGGGGCACGGCGCCTACCAGGCCCCCGACTGGTCGGCCGACTGGCTGCATCGCGAGTCGACCGCCCTGCTCGACGTGTGGGCCGAGGCCGAGTTCGGCGCCCCCTTCAACGACGCGTCGGTCGAGCAGCAGGCGATCCTGCGCGATCGCCTCGTGCGCGAGATGCGCACCAACACGTTCGACGCCGCGACGGGCACCGTCACCGTGTCGGCCGCGCGGGCCGAGGCCGTCCGTCGCACGGCCGCGCACTACGACGCGTTGTATGGCGGCGACCCGGCGCTTGCGCAACTGCGCGACGACTACGCGATGCAACGCGTGGTCGTGCCCGATGCCACGCGGCGGGCGCGGCTCACGAACTTCTTCTTCTGGACGAGCTGGGCGTCGGCCGCCAGCCGCCCCGGCCTCGCCGTGAGCTACACCAACAACTGGCCCCACGAGCCGCTCGTCGCCAACCGGCCGACCGGCGCCAACGTGCTGTGGTCGATCGTCAGCGTGGTCCTGCTGCTGGCGGGCGTCGGCGGGCTCGTGTGGTGGAAGGCCTTCCGCGCCGACGAGGAGCCGGCCGTCGAGCCGCCGGCCAGCGATCCGTTTGGCGGCATCACGCTGACGCCGTCGATGAAGGCCGTCGCGAAGTACGTGGGCGTGATCGTGATCCTCTTCGGCGTGCAGGTGCTGCTCGGCGCGCTGACCGCGCACTACACCGTCGAGGGGCAGGCGTTCTTCGGCTTCCCGCTCGCCGAGTACCTGCCGTACAGCCTCACCCGCACCTGGCACATCCAGACCGCGCTGTTCTGGATCGCGACCGCCTTCCTGGCCGCCGGTCTCTTCCTCGCGCCCATCGTCGGCGGGGCCGAACCTCGATTCCAGCGGCTCGGCGTCAACGTCCTGTTCGGCGCCCTGCTCGTCGTGGTGGCCGGATCGCTGGCGGGCGAGTACTTCGCCATCCACCAGGTGCTCGGCCTCGATGCCTCGTTCTGGTTCGGCCACCAGGGCTACGAGTACGTCGAACTCGGGCGCGCGTGGCAGATTGCGCTCTTCGCGGGACTCGTGATCTGGCTGGTCCTGATGCTGCGCGGCCTGTGGCCGGCGTTGAGGCGCAACGACGGATCACGCTCGCTGGTGTGGATGTTCACCGCGGCGGCCACCGCCGTCGGCCTGATGTATGGTGCGGGCTTCTTCTTCTCGGCACGCACGCACCTCACCGTGATGGAGTACTGGCGCTGGTGGGTCGTGCACCTCTGGGTGGAGGGCTTCTTCGAGGTGTTCGCCACCGCGGCCCTGTCGCTGATCTTCGCGCGGATGGGCCTCGTGCACCGCGCGCACGCCGGGGCAGCGGTGATCGCGTCGAGTTCGCTGTTTCTCTTTGCCGGCATTCCCGGGACCTTCCACCACCTCTACTTCTCGGGCACCCCGACGTCGATCATGGCCGTCGGCGCGACCTTCAGTGCGCTCGAAGTCGTTCCGCTGGTGCTCATCGGCCTCGAGGCGTGGCAGACCAGCCGCCTGCAGCACGCCGTGCCGTGGATGCAGCGCTACAAGTGGCCGATCCGCTTCTTCGTCGGCGTCGCCTTCTGGAACCTGGTGGGCGCCGGGGTGTTCGGCTTCCTCATCAACCCGCCCATCGCGCTCTACTACATGCAGGGCCTGAACACCACGCCCGTGCATGCGCACACCGCGCTGTTTGGCGTCTACGGCCTGCTGTCGCTGGGGCTCGTGCTGGTGATTGCGCGCCTGCTGACGCTGGGACGCGCGTGGCGCGAGCCGCACCTGGCCATCGGGTTCTGGGGGATGAACGTGGGCCTCGGCCTGATGGTGGGCCTGTCGCTGCTGCCCATCGGCCTCGCGCAGGCGTGGGCAAGCGTCGAGCACGGCCTGTGGTTCGCACGCAGTGCCGAGTTCCTGCAGCAGCCCGTGATGGAGACGCTGCGCTGGCTGCGCATCATCGGCGACACGGTGTTCCTCGCTGGCGTCGCCGCGTTCGCCTGGTTCATGGCCGGGCTGGTCTTCGGTTGGAGCTACGAACCGCAGGCCGCGCGCGAGGCGTCGGCCGGGAGCGCGCCGGCTCGCGTGCGCTGAGGCGCGTCGAGGGGGCACATCGTTCGGGGTGGCTGTTGCAGGCGCCGGCCGCACGCGGCTGGGGTCAGGTCGTGCAAAATGCTGCAAAGAAAGATGTGACCCCTTCGCGGCGCGCGGGGCGCAAAGGCGCCTCCGCGTGTCGGGAATGCTGGTCGGCGGCGATCCCGCCTAGGCGGCGTGTTCGCGCTGGGCTGGCGTCATGCGGTCGAGCACTTCCTGCTCGAGACGCCAGAGCTCGGCCACGGCCTCGACCTCGAGGTCGCCCGCGCCGGTGTCTTCGGCTTCTTCAACGGTCAAGGTGCGGTACGCCTCGATGATGGCCTTGAGTTCGGCCATCCGCGCCGAGTGATGTGTGTAGTGCCGCATGACCCCGTCTCCTCAGGGAATGTCGGTCTCCCGACACGATGGACGACCTGCGCTCCTTCCCGAACGATCGACCACGGGGGCCCACCCCTTGAATCAGCCCCCTGTAGCGCCTGAAAGTGACCGGAATCCCCGGCACGCCACGCGCCGACATCAACATATGCACACGGCGTACCGTGTATCTACCATCCGTGGGGGCCCGACGCCGGGTTGGTGATCGGCGCCCGCGTGCCGTCCCGCGTCTCCCACTGGGCGTTGACGAGCGCCGAGCGGCAGCGGTTCGGGCCGGCGCCGGGCGACTCGCCGCCGGCCACGGCGCTGGTGCGGTGGCGGACGAGGCTCGCGGTTCGGCGACCTACGCGTCGATGGCGTCGTGCGTCCGGAGGAGGGCCATCCCCGCCGAGATGATGAGGAGGGCGCCCGCCGCGAACCAGACGTCGGGCGGCGTGTCCCAGAACAGCCAGTCGATCGCGGCCGAGCACAGCACACCAACGTAGATGAAGGGCCCCACCGAGGCCGCCGGCGCGTGCGAGTATCCCCGCGTCAGCAGCAACTGGCCAGCCGTCGCGGCCACGCCCGTGCCCGCCAGGGCCATCCAGGTCACGGGCGAGGGCTCGACCCACGTCCACAGCAGCGGCACCGCCGAGATCGCCGACGCAATCGCGCCAAAGTAGAAGACGATGCGGGGGACGGGCTCGGTGGCGGTCAACTGGCGGATGCCGACCTGCGCGACGGCCGCGAACACCGCCGACGCCGCGCCGATGAACGCGATCGGGGTGAACATCCCGGCCCCTGGCCGCAGCACGCACACCACGCCGCCAAAGCCCACGAGCAGCGCTGCGATGACACGTGGCGAGACCCGGTGCTTGAGCCACACGCGCTCGATGATGGGCAGGAAGAGGGGAAACGCCTGGTTCAGGACCGACGCATCGGCCAGGCGCAGGCGGCCGAGCGCCGTGAAGAAGCACATCATCGCGGCCAGGCCCGCCACGGCCCGCAGCACGTGACCGCCGAACTGCCGGGTGTGCAGCGCACGCGGTCCCACGCGCAGGGCCCACGGGATCATCAGCGCCCACCCGAACATGTTCCTGAAGAACACGCTCATGGTGGTGGGCACTTCCTGCGAGGCCACCTTCACGGCCGCGCCCATGATGGCAAACGAGCAGGCCGACCCCATGATGAACAGGGCCGCCAGCCGGAGGTCGGTCACGGGCAGGCGAGGCCCGGGCTCACCCGTGACCGCCAGCGAGGCGTGGTGACCACCGGGGCGCGCCACCCCGTCGGGGGAGGGGGTGTCGGCCACGCGCTACTTCGTCGGACGGCGCCGCCGCGGGTGACGGTCGCGTCCCGCCCCGCCGCCGGCCGGGGTCTCGATCGCGGGATCGACGAGCGCGAGCGCGAGCTGCTTCTCGATGGCGCGCACCGCCCACAGCTCGTCGTGGCTGGCCAGCGTCACCGCGGCGCCGCCGGCTTCGGCGCGTCCCGTCCGGCCCACGCGGTGGACGTAGGTGTCGACGTCGTGGGGCGGCTCGTAGTTGATGACCCGCGAGATCGCGTCGATGTCGAGGCCACGCGCCGCGATGTCGGTGGCGACGAGCACGCGGACGCGCCCGCTCTTGAACGCCTCGATCGCGTCGAGCCGCTGATCCTGCGACCGGTCGGCGTGGATGGCCGCGCACCGGATCCCGGCCGACGACAGCTGCCGCGCGAGCTGATCGGCGTGGCGCTTCATCCGCACGAAGATCAGGCTCGTGCCGTGCCAGCGGCGCAGGTGCGTGCTGAGCCAGTCGACCTTCTCGTGCGAACCGAGCAGGTGCACCTCGTGGGTGATCGTCGAGGCCAGGCCCGTGGGCCCGCCCACGCGCACCAGGACCGGCTCGCGCATGATCTCGGCCGCCGACCGCATCACGTCGGGCGACGTGGTCGCCGAGAAGAACAGCGTCTGGCGCGTGGGGGGCAGCGCCGCGACGATCTTCTTCACGTCGGGCCAGAACCCCATGTCGAGCATGCGGTCGGCTTCGTCGAGCACGAGCGCCGCGAGGTGGTCGAACCGGAAGCCGCCGTACCGCATGTGGTCCATCAGGCGTCCGGGCGTCGCGACGACCACGTCGACGCCCGCCTCGAGCGCCCGCGTCTGCGGCCCCATGTCGACGCCGCCGTAAATCGATGTCCCGCTCAACCCGGCGTGGTAGGCGAAGCCGAGGAAGTCCTCGTCGATCTGGTGGGCCAGCTCGCGCGTGGGCGCCAGGATCAGCACCTTCATCGTGCCCGGTTCGGGATGGTCGTGATGGTCGAGCAGGTGCTGCATCAACGGCAGCAGGAACGCCGCCGTCTTGCCGGTGCCCGTCTGGGCGCACGCGATGACGTCCTTGCCGTCGAGCACGAGGTCGAACACGGCCCGCTGGATGGGCGTGGGCTGCACGAAGCCGCGGTCGGCCAGGCCCTTCATGATGCCCTTCGACAGGTTCCAGGCCTCGAACGTGGTCGGCGTGTCGTCGACGGCCACTTCCTCGAACACCAGCCCGGCCCTGCCCCCGGCCCTGGCCGCAGTCGGCACGGCCCCGGCAGGCCCCGTCGTGGGACCGGCGCCCTGGGCGGCATCACCGCCCGTCGATGACGACGCGGCCGGCTTGCGGCGCCGCGGACGGCGCTTCTTGGGAGCCGCGGCTGGCACGGCCGCAGGATCGGACGCCGTGGGTTCGGCGGCCGTGGAAGGCAAAGACTCGTCGGGATTCTGTGTTGTCAAGCAACCTGCTACATGCGAGGGGCGGCACCGTTCGGGGGGATGCACCGGGGCACGGTCGGGCGCCGCGTGCGAACCGAAGACCGTGCACGAGAACGGGTAAGGATAGCCGATCGCCGCCGCCGGGGGGAATCTCACCCCCTCAGCGTGCCTGCCGCGACAGGGACGCGCCAGGCCAGCGCCGGGCATCGGCGCCCCCCCCGGGCCTCGCCGATCGGGGCGCGGGCAGGCGTTCCTCGCGCCGCCCGGCGAGGCCGGGAACCTGCGTCGGCGGCTACGACGCGGGCGCCGGCCGGCTCGACGCGGCCTTCCTTGCCGGAACTCCCGACGGATGGCAGTCCTGGCACGACACGAAGTGGATGTTGTGCCGGCTGACGGGATTGGAGAACGTCGTGTCCATCCTGGTCACGTCGAGGTTGCAGTTCGACTGGCTCGGGTGACAGTTGGCGCACGAGGCGCGTGCGTCGAGGGTGTGGGCGGTGTGGCACCCCATGCACCCGATGCCCTCGTGGACGCCAATCGCGGTACGGTCGTCGGCCGTGCCCACCTCGTGCGTCGCCTCGGGGGCGTGACACTGGTAGCACATCGCCTGCCGCGCATCCGGGCTCATCTTCACCGCACGGCCCTTCGTCGTCATCTGCGGCACGGCGAGATCGACGAGCGGCACATGCCTCCGCTCGCGCCGGTCGTAGAACGCGAGCGTCGTGGTCGCGGCCGAGCGCTGGTACGAGATCCCCCGCGGGTCGGCGTAGTCGGGCCGCGACGCGGGCGTGCCGGCGCGGTGCATCTGGTGACACACCAGGCAGGGAATGGAGGGCCGATCCTGCCAGTCGTCCTGCACCAGCGTCCATGGCCCCCTGGTGTCGATCGGTGCGACGACGGTGGTCACGTTGCCATCGACGAACATGCCGTGACACCGCAGGCAGTCGTCCATCACGAGCATCCGGGTGTTGTGCTTGGTCGAGGTGAAGATCGGCCCGTAACCCACCGAGTGCCCGCCAGCGGTGAACTGGCCGGCCGTGCCCGCATGGCAGCGCACGCAGTTGGCGGCAATTCGATCGACCTGCCCGTCCTTGAGCCGCACGCGGTCGGGAATGCGGCCGCTCACCTGGTAGTAGAGGTGCCGAAGGTTGGTCCGGTGCATCTCGAGGTCGGTCGTGAACGCGCTGCCGTGGCACTCCTTGCAGTCCATGTTGCGGTGCGCCGACGTGGTCCACGTATCGTACGAGGCCTGGATCTGGTGGCACGACGTGCAGTAGTTCCCCGAGTAGGTCGAGCCCGCGTAGTAGCCGCGGTTCGCGAACACGACCAGGCCGAGCACGACGACCAGCATGCCCGTCAGTCTTGCCTTCCAACCGAATCGTCGCTGCATGACTGCGATCCTTCGACGCGCCTCGCGGGGTCGCCCACGGCAGATCCGCTGGGCGCGCGCACGGCGGGGCCGTCGCTGTGGTCGTTAAGACCGGAACTTCGTGCCCGCCCACTCGCGCGTGATGTAGGCCGACGCCCAGTACCCGAGCGCCATGATCGTCAGCACCGGGTTGAAGCCCCCGTTGGTGACGTGGACGCTGCCGTCGATCACGAAGAGGTTGTCGATGTCGTGCACCTGGCAGTGCCGGTTGACGACCGACGTCGCCGGGTCGGTCCCCATCCGGCACGTCCCCGCCTGGTGCTGGCCGCCGCTCACCGCCGGCCCCGGCAGCCGCAGCCACGTCTCGCGGGCGCCGGTCTCCCTGAGCCAGGCCTCGGCCTTTGCGGCGAGGAACCTCCCGATCTCGATGTCGTGTGGATGCCGGTGTCCCGAGATGCGGGCGACCGGGATGCCCCACGCGTCGGTCACCGACGGATCGACCTCCACGCGCGACTCGAAGACGGGCATCTCCTGCACGGGGCCGATCACGGTCATGCTGCGGCGGTAGTACTGCCGCTGGAACTGCTTGTGGGCGTGGCCCCAGCGCGGCGCGCCATCCGGACGCATGCGCGAGAACAGGTACGGCAGCCGGATGAACTCGTTGGCGAGCATCCCGCCGCCGCGCAGCCCGTCGTTCCCATGGTTGAAGTCGCAGATGGCGATCGTCGCCCCCGCGCCCACGTCGTCGTAGACGTCCTGGTCGAACAGGCCCCACGCGCCCGAGTAGCCGTGCCCCTGGAGGTTGCGGCCGACCCAGTCGTGGCGATTGCCGAGGCCGTTGGGAAACAGCGGCGACCTGGAGTTGAGCAGCAGGCGCGCCGACTCGGTGGCCGACGCCGACACGATGACGAGGTCGGCGGTCTGCGTCTGCAGGCGTCCCTGCGGATCGAAATAGGTGACGCCGGTCGCGCGTCCGCGCGCGTCGGTCGTGACCTCCTTGACGACGCACTCGGTGCGCACGTCGCAGTGACCGGTGGCCATCGCGACGGGAATGACGGTGTTGTGGGTCCCGCACTTCGCGTGCACCTCGCACGCGAAGCCGACGCAGTAGCGGCAATGGATGCACCCGCCGCGTCCGTCACGCGGCACGGAGTTGCGCAGCATCGGGATCGGGAACGGGTGGAACCCGAGCTTCTTCGCCGACACCGCGAGCATGCGGGCCTCGAGGTTGTAGGCAAACGGCGGCATCGGGTACGCACGCCTGCGCGGCGCCGCGTGCGGATCGGTCTGGTCGCCCGACACGCCGATTTCCCACTCGGCCTTCTCGTAGTACGGCTCGAGGTCTTGGTACGAGATCGGCCAGTCGTCGAGGGTGCTGCCCTCGGGGCGCCCGTAGGTGGACTTCATCCTGAAGTCCTGCTCCATGAAGCGCCAGGCCTGCCCGCCGTAGCTGTAGGTGCCGCCACCGACGCACGC
>JAEUQQ010000613.1 GCA_016789685.1 Acidobacteriota bacterium
CCAGGCGTGCCCTGGACGAGCGCGGTGTCACCGTCACGCAGGTCGACATCAACAAGACCCCTCCGGATCGCGCGTTCCTCGAACGACACGTGCCCGACGACGACTTCCTGAAATACGTCAGCACGCGGAGTCCGGTGTTCAAGACGCGCGCGCTGCCGACGACCAGGGCCGAGGCGATCGCGCTGATGCTCGAGAACCCCAACCTGATCAAGCGGCCGATCCTGGTGCGAGGGTCCTCGGTGACGTTCGGCTTCGACAAGAAGGTCTACGAGACGCTGTAGGGCCGCCCCGGCGCGGCGGCGCCGACGGGCCTGGTGTCTGCAGGATGTGAGCGATGGCGGATCCAGCCCCCGCGGTGCGCATCGGGACGTCGGGGTGGAGCTATCCGCAGGGGCGCGGCACCTGGAACGGCGTGTTCTACCCCGTCGCTCCCGGGTCGCGGTCACCGCGCGGGTTCGACGAGCTCGCCTACTACGCCGAGCACTTCGACACGGTCGAGGTGAACAGCACGTTCTACCGCGTCCCGAGCGCGGCGACGACCGCGTCGTGGGTGCGGCGGACGCCGCCGGGCTTCGAGTTCGCCGTGAAGCTGCACCAGCAGTTCACGCACCCGGCGATGCACGCCCGGTCGACGGGCGACCTCTCGGGCACGGTCACGCTCACCGACGCCGACGCATTCAAGTTCGCCCTCGCTCCCCTCGCCGATGCCGGCCGGCTGGGCCCGCTACTCGTCCAGTTCCCGCCGTCGTTCACCAACGACGGAGCGGCGCAGCAGTACCTGGCGTGGCTGTTCGACGTGTTCCGCGACTACACGCTGGCCCTCGAGTTGCGCCATCGCACGTGGAGCGACGCCCCTGACGACACACGCGCCCTGCTGGCGGCGCACGATGCCGCCTGGGTGCAGATCGACGAGCCGAAGTTCAAGACGTCGATCCGCCAGGACCTGCGTCCGGCCGTGGGCGGCGTGTTCTACCTGCGGATGCACGGCCGCAACGCCGCGCAGTGGTGGGATCACAACGCGAGCGAGGATCGCTACAACTACCTCTACACGTCAGACGAACTCGAGCCGTTCGCGGCGCGCATCGAGGAAGCACGGCGGCTCGCGAAGAAGATCTACCTCTACATGAACAACCACTTCGAGGCAAAGGCAGTGGCCAATGCGGCCATGATCACCGACCGCCTCGGCCTCGACGTGCGCGGCACCTACCCCGACGGGTTCCTCGAGCGGTACCCGGAACTGCGCGGGCGCGTCACTCCTGCGTCGCGCCAGTCGCTGTTTTGACGTAGACCTTCTTGACGATGTCGGTGACCTGCAGCCTGGCGACCACGTCCATCCCCGACAGCACGCGCCCGATCACCGTGTGCTTCCCGTCGAGCTTGGGCTGCGCCGCGAGCGTGATGTAGAGCTGACTGTCGGCCAGCGTCGGATCGCCCGCGTGCGCCATGGCAACGGCGCCGCGCACGTGCGTGCGCTTCTTCGAGAACTCCGCAACCCCGATCACCTTCCCGCTGCCAGCGGCGAAGCCACGCCCCCACCAGTCGCGCTTGGTCATGTCGCGCGTCTGGGGATCGCCGAACTGCACGACGAAGCCCGGGTCCACGCGCATGATCCGCTGCCCGTTGTAGAAGTTGCGCTTGATGAGGCGCAGGACCTGCTCGACCGACTTGGGGGCCTCGTCGGGATACGTCTCGAACTCGACGGTGCCCTTCACGGTCTCGATCACGATGATGGGCCCGGCTCCCGGCGAGGGCTTCGCCGCTGCAGGCGGTGCGGCCGCCTTCGCCGGCGGCTTCTGTGCCGCCATCGTCGCGCCCATGCTGCCTGCCACGACTGCCACGCCGAGGGCCGCAATGGCCCACGCTCGCACGCTCTGCATCTGCATGATGACTGCTCTCCTGCCCGCGCGTCACACGCGCCCGGTGCGCGTGACGCCGATCCTCGGGCACAGCCCCGCGATCGCGCACGCACCGCAGCGGGGATACACGGGCTTGCACACCTGCTGGCCCCACGTCACGAGGTAGAGATTGATGTCGGCCCACCAGCGCTTCGCCGCGACCTCGTACAGCGCCATCTCGGTCTGTTCGGGCGTCCGCGTCTCGACCCAGCCAAACCGGTTCGCGATGCGGTGGACGTGCGTGTCCACGCAGATATTATCGGCGCTCTGGTGGGCGACGATCATCACGAGATTCGCGGTCTTCCGGCCGACACCGGGCAGGCTGGTCAGCTCCTCCATCGTGCGCGGCGTCACGCCGCCGAACCGCTCGAGGAGCTGCCGGCACGCCTCCTTCACGTGACGCGCCTTGTTGCGATAGAAGCTCACCGGGTAGATCAGCCGCTCAATCGTCTTCGCCGGCAGCGCCGCCATCGCCTCGGGCGTCGCCGCGCGCGCAAACAGGCGCAGCGAAGCGGCGTGTGTCACGGCATCCTTGGTCTGCGCCGACAACAGCGTGGCGATCATGGTCTGGAATGCCGTCGCCGCGTTGTCTTCCTGCAGCTTCTCGATGGCCGGGAGCTCCATGTCGCGGATGGCGACCTTGAGCCTGCGCATGATGGCGCCGACCTGCCGCCGGGGCGGGGCCGGCGCTGACGACGTGGCCGAGGCGTGTCGCGGCATGAAATCAGTCTCGTGGCGCGGCTGGCACAATCGGTGTCAGCGGGGGCTGGCCGGCCAGCACGGCGAGGATGTTGCGCGCGGCCAGGTCGGCCATCGCCGTCCGCGTCTCGACGGTGGCCGAGCCGAGGTGCGGCACCAGCAGCACGTTCTCGAGCGGAATCAGGTCGGGGTGCACGACGGGCTCGCGTTCGAACACGTCGAGCGCCGCGCCGGCAATGCGGTGCTCGCGCAGCGCCCAGGCCAGCGCCGCTTCGTCCACCACCGGTCCGCGCGTCGTGTTGACCAGGACCGCGCTGCGCTTCATGCGGACGAGGTCCTTCTGCGTGATCAGGTGCCGCGTCGCTGGCGTCAGCGGCACGTGCAACGAGACGACGTCTGACGACACCAGCAACTCGTCGAACGACATCCAGCGGGCGTCGGGCTCGTCGGCCGTCCGATGGCCGTCGCGGGCTGCGTAGGCAATCGACATTCCGAAGGCGCGGGCCCGCGCAGCCACGGCCCGGCCGATGCGGCCGGCCCCGATGATGCCCAGTTGCTTGCCGCGCAGGTCGCGCCCCAGCATGAAGTCGAACGCCCACCCGCGCCAGCCGTCGCGCCTGATCAACCGGTCGCCCTCGGTCAGCCTGCGCATGATGTCGAGGATCAACCCCAGCGTCAGGTCGGCGGTGGCATCGGTGAGGACGTCTGGCGTGTTGGTGACGATGATGCCCCGCGCGTGCGCGGCGGCGATGTCGATGTTGTCGTAGCCGACGGCGACGTTCGCGACGATCTTCAGCGTCGGCGCGCCCGCATCGAACACCGACGCGTCGAAGCGGTTCGTGAGGAGGGCCATGACGGCGTCGGCGCCGGCAACGCGGGTGCGCAGTTCGTCGGGCGACAGGTCGCCGTGGCCATCGTGCAAGTCGATCATGCAGGCCCCTCGGAGGCGATCGATGACGACCGAGGGGAGGCGGCGGGTGACGAGAACGCGCGGAGGCATTGGGCGGCGGCGCCGCGAGCCAGGGTCAGTGACCCAGGCTCTGGCAGAACCCGCAGTGATTGCATCCCACGTGCGGTTCGATCATGCAGGGCCCGTCGCCCGGCGGGAGCGCGAAACGCATGTGGCTGACGTGCAGCGGCAGCGGGCGCGGGACTGGAGCGCCCGGGCCCGGTTCGGCCGGGGAGGCGAGCGCGGCCGGCGGCGTGCCCAGGTGACGGGCAATGGCCTCGCGAATCACGGCACGCAGGACGTCTTCGTTCATGGCAACGCCTCGAAGAGATCGATCTCGTCGATGATGCCGACGATGGCGGCATCGATCGTTGCGGACTTCTGTCCGAGCACCTGGCCGGCCGACTTGCCTTCGACCACGACCAGCACGCGCTCGCCGATGCCTGCCCCGACGCCGTCGATGGCGAGCAACGCGATGCCGCGATCGGTGCCGTCGGGATGTGTGGGCTGCACGAGCATCAGCTTGCTCGCGTGCAGCGTGCGGTGCTTCTGCGTGCTGACGACGGTCCCGATCACGCGGCCGATCTGCATGGCTGTCGCGCGGCGTGACGTCGGCTACGCCGGCGTCTCCACGTGCCAGTGGTCGATGATGCCGACGATGCTGGCGTCTGTCGGCACGTGATCCGGGGCCCAGGGAAACGACGCTTCGGCGCCGCGCACGTAGAACACGTGCTCGCCCACGCCTGCCCCGACACCGTCTGACGCCACGAGCGTCTTGCCGGTGTCGGCGCCGTCGGGCGTCAGCGGCTGGATGACCAGCAACGTCTTGGCGTCGAGACGCGGATCCTTCGGCGTGGCGACGACCGTGCCGACGACCTTGGCGATGTACACCGCGCTCACTCCTTCACCGCGATGGTCACGGTGTCGACCACGCCGACGATCGCGGCATCGACCGGGCACGAACCGAGCCCGGTCGCCATGCGCGCCGAACTGCCACTGACCACGAGCACGGTCTCGCCCGGGCCGGCATCGACCGTGTCGATGGCGACGAGGTGGGCGCCGTCGGCCTTCCCCTTCGGATCGACGGGCCTGACGAGCAGCAGCTTGGTGCTCACCAGTTTTTCGTCCTTCCGGGTGGCGACGACCGTGCCGACGACCTTGGCGAGGATCACGGGAGCTTACTTGCTGCTGGCCTTGCCAATCGGCAGCACGTCTTCGAGGTTCGCGTGCGGGCGCGGGATGACATGCACCGACACGAGCTCGCCCACGCGGCGCGCCGCAGCGGCGCCGGCATCGGTGGCCGCCTTCACGGCGGCAACATCGCCGCGCACGATGGCCGTGACGTAGCCCGCCCCGATCTTCTCCCAGCCCACCAAGGTGACCTTTGCGGCCTTCACCATCGCATCGGCCGCCTCGATCATGGCCACGAGGCCCTTGGTCTCGACCATGCCCAACGCTTCACCCATCTGATTCCTCCAGCCTTCTCACACTGCGAATCGCGCGTGCACCCGTGCAGCAGACGCGGGGGCTCGTGCGAGCCCGCCTCACGTCAGTTGACGCACCGCATCGGCGATCAGCGTCGTCAGCGCGCGATATGTTAGTCGAATCTCTGCGTTCCCGTCCGGGATTCCGGCCGGCAGGTCGAGCAACCGCGCGCCACCGGGCGACGAGGGGGCCTGGACAACCTGGCACGCCACCGGCCCCGCCGACGCCGTCGCGCCTGATGGCGTTGCGCAGATCGGCGCGGGCGACGCGATGCCGTAACTCGTGCGCAGTCCCTGGAGCCGATCCACTTCCTCGCGCGACAGCACGCGTTCGCGGCCGAGCAGGCGCGCCACCAGCGAGATGTGCGCGAAGTGCTCGATCGTCTCCATCTTGTAGTAGGCGCCCATCAGGTCGGCCCCGCAGGTCAGCGCGCCGTGGTTCGCGAGCAGGATGCCGTCGTGCGCGCGCACGTACTTGCTCACCGCGTCGGGCAGCTCTGCCGTCGATGGCGTGGCGTAGTCGGCGATCGGCACGCTGCCCAGCGTGGTGATGACCTCGGCGAGCACCGCGCGATCGAGCGGGATGCCCGCCACCGCGAAGCCCGTCGACAGCGGGGGATGGGCGTGCACCACCGCCTGCACATCAGGACGGAGCTGATACACCGCCAGGTGCATCTTCAGCTCGGACGACGCGGTGCGCTCGCCCGAGAGCTTCGTGCCCGACAGGTCGGTGACGACCATCATGTCGGGCGTCATGAAGCCCTTCGACACGGCCGTCGGCGTCGCAAGCAGGCGACCGTCGTCGAGACGCACGCTGATGTTGCCGTCGTTTGACGCGACGTAGCCGCGCTGGTACAGCCGCCGGCCGACCTCGCAGATCGTCGCGCGGAGGTCTTCTTCGCGGCTCATGCGCTGCGCCGGCCGCCGTTCGCCGCGCGGAACTTGTCGCGGCAGTCGTCAGAGCAGAAGTAGTGGAGCTGGTCGCCGATGGTGGCGCGGATCGCGCGCTCCTTCACGACGTGCGTGCCGCACTGCGGGTCCCTGACGAGCGGCATCGGCCCGGTGGGCTGCACCCGGGGCCCCGACCGCGGTGCCGGCTGCCCCGACGCCCCGTCGAGCAGGCCGAGGAAGAACCGCCACACGATCCGCACGACAACGGCGAGCAGGACGAAGCGCAGCAGCCAGGCCAGCATGTGTCGGAACCTCAGGGATGGAGCAGATCACGCCAGGTCGCGACTTACTGGCCGGCCCCAGGCGTCACCGTCGGATGCGCCGACTTGAGCGACTCGAGGGCCTGCTTCGCGGCGCGGCCTTCGTTGCTGTCGGGCGACATGTCGATCACCTGCTGCCACGACGCCGCCGCGCCCTCGAGGTCCTGCTTGCCGAACGCCCGCACGATGCCGCGGTTGAGCAGCGTCTTGGTGTGCTTCGGATCGATCGTCAGCGAATGCTCGAACTGCGCGAGTGCCTTGTCGGCCTGGTTGGAGTAGTAGTAGCTCACGCCCAGGTCGGTGCTGACGTTCGCGTCCTTCGGATTGACCTTGAGCGCGGCCTCGTACCACTTGATGGCATCGGCGAAACGTTCCGCGTCGAAGAACATGTTGCCCAGCTGAACGCGGACGGCCTCGTCGTTGGGGTTGGCCTGGGCCGTGGTTTCGAGGGCCCTGACCTGCGTCTCGTCGAGCACGACGGCGGGCGCCCCGCTGCCCTGCGCCGGGGCGGGCGCGCTGGCGGCCGCGGCGGGCGCCGGGGTCGGCATCGATCGCAGCGTCGATCCCGACTGCTGGCTGCCGACGATCCAGCCGAGCAGCAGGCCGAAGAAAATTCCCGAGACGCCGAAGACAATCGAATCTTTTCGCATGAGCAGACGACCTTATGACACCGCAGACGAGCGGCGAATCATAGCACCAGCAGCGCGACCATTTCGCGCACCGCCCGCTCCATCCCGACGAGCGAGGCGCGTGCCACGATGCTGTGCCCGATGTTGAGTTCCTCGATCTCGGCAATACGCGCGATCGGCTGGACGTTGAAGTAGGTGAGACCGTGCCCCGCAAGCACCTCGAACTCGAGGTGCGCCGCCATGCGAGCCACATCGGCCAGCTTCGAGAGCTGCGCCGGACGTTCGCCTGGGCGGGCCGTGGCGTACGGCCCGGTGTTGAACTCGATGGCATCGGCCCCGGCCTGCCGCGATGCCTGCACCTGGTCGGGATCGGGATCGATGAACAGGCTGACCCTGATCGACGCATCGCGCAGTTGCCGCACGACATCGGCGACCGTCGCCCGGTGCGCAACGACGTCGAGGCCGCCCTCGGTCGTCAGCTCGTTGGGCCGCTCGGGCACCAGCGTGACCTGGTCGGGCCTGATGCGCGACGCGATGCCCACCATCTCGGCCGTCGCCGCCATCTCGACGTTGAGCTTCGTCTGCACCGTCTGGCGCAGCAATTCCACGTCGCGTTCACGGATGTGGCGCCGGTCGGTCCGCAGGTGGACCGTGATGCCCTCGGCTCCAGCGAGCTCGGCGAGCGCGGCCGCGGTGACGGGCTCGGGCTCGGGCGCCTTGCGGGCCTCGCGGATGGTGGCGATGTGATCGATGTTGACGGCGAGGCGCATCGTCGGTCAGGCCTTCAGCAGTTCGAGCCGTTCGCCCGAGAACGCCTCGACGTCGCGATGCAGGCTGTTGCCGTGCGCATCCATCGTGACAATGGCCGGGAACTCGTCGGCCTCGAAATGCCACATCGCCTCGGGCGTGCCGAACTCCATCAGCGAGACGCCATCGACGCGCGGCAGGCAACGGGCGTAGAACTGCGCCGCGCCGCCGATGCCGTTCAGGTACACCGCCCCGTACTCCTTGAGGGCGGCCAGCGTCTTCGCGCCCATGCCTCCCTTGCCGATCACCGCGCGCACGCCGTAGCGCTTGATCACGTCGGCCTGGTAGGGCTCTTCGCGGATGCTCGTCGTCGGTCCGGCCGCGAGGACGCTCCACGTGTCGCCGGCCTTCTTCATCACGGGACCACAGTGATAGAGCACGGCGCCGTTGAGATCGACCGGCGGTTCGTGGGTCATGAGGTGGTGATGCACGGCGTCGCGGCCGGTGAACATGCGGCCAGAGACCAACACGACCTCGCCGACCTTGAGCGACCGGACGGTCGCCTCGTCGAGCGGCGCGCGCAGCACCTTCTCGCGGCCCGTCTTCACGAAACCGCGTGTCCCCGGCTCGAACATCGGGGCCGGCGGCGTTTCGGGATCGCGATACAGCCACTCGGTGATCGCCCCCGTCGAGGCATCGAGGCGCACGCCGAGGCGGCGATACGCCCAGCAGTCGTAGGCGACCGACACGAAGAAACTGGCCGGCAGACGGTTGAGCGCGCCCACCTTGCAGCCGATCAACGACACGTTGCCACCGAAGCCCATCGGGCCGACGTCGAGCGTGTTGACCGTCGACATGATCTGCGCTTCGAGGTCGGCCAGGTCGGGCACAGGGTTCACGTCGTCGAGCGTGCGGAACAGCTGCATCTTCGCGTGGGCGTAGCCCGACGTGCGGTCGCCCCCGATGCACACGCCCACCGCCCCCGGGGCGCACCCCTTGCCCTGCGCCGCCCACACCGCGTGCAGGATGCACTTCCGCACGCCCTCGAGCGAGCGGTCGGCGCGGCCGAGGTGCGGCAACTCCACGGGCACCGCGTACTGGGCGTTGGTGTTCTCGCAGCCGCCGCCCTTGAGAATCAGCTTCACCTCGATGTCGTCGCGTTCCCACTGCTCGAAGTGGATGATCGGCGTGCCCGGCCCGAGGTTGTCGCCAGAGTTCTTCCCCGTCAGCGAGTCGACCGAGTTGGGCCGCAGCTTGCCGCGGCGCGTCGCCTCGGCCACCGCGTCGCGCACCACCTGCTTGATGGCGATCTGGTTGACGCCCACCGGGGTCTTGATCTCGAAGGTCGGCATCCCCGTGTCCTGGCAGATGGCGCCCTCGACATCGGCCGCCTGGTCGATGTTCTCGGCGATGATCGCGAGGGCCTGCGAGGCACTCGACCCGGCCATCTCGCGTCCGAGGGCGTCGCGCATGGCACGACGGACATCAGGCGGCAGGTCGGTGGACGTTCGCGTGATGAGGTCGACGAGGCTGGCATGCAGGGCGGGCAACATGCCGAGCAGTATAATCGCGATTCATGGCCCGATTGCACGGGATCGGACGCGCAGGACGGCTCGCGGGCGCGAAGGCACCCGGGCTGCTGATCCTGTTGCTCGCATTGGGGATGGCGACCCTCGCCGCCCAGGTGCGGCCGCGTCACGGCAACCTCTTCGATCCCCAGAACCTCGGCCTGCTCGAGGGCCCCGATCGCGACGCCTGGCAGCAGCCCGGCCGCGTGATGGACGCCCTCGGCATCTCTGACGGATCCACGGTCGCCGACCTCGGCGCCGGCGGCGGCTGGTTCACGGTGCGCATCGCGCGCCGCGTCGGCCCCAACGGGCTCGTCTACGCCGAAGACGTCCAGCGCCAGATGATCGAGTCGATCGATCGCCGGGTCCGCCGCGAGGGCTTCCGTAACGTCAGGACGGTTCTCGGCACCTACACCGACCCCAAACTGCCCCCGGACGTCTGCGACGCCGTGCTGATCGTCGACGCCTACCACGAAGTCGAAGACCGCGTCGCGCTGCTCGGCAACGTGCGGCAGGCGCTCGCGCCGAACGGCCGGCTCGGCATCGTCGAGTTCCGCCGCGACGGCGGCGGCCCGGGGCCTGACATCCGCGAACGCGTCGATCCCGCGGTCGTCATCGCCGAAGCCCAGCGGGCCGGCCTGCGCTTCGTGGCGCAGGAGACCTTCCTGCCCTATCAATACCTCCTCATCTTTGGCCGATGATCGCTCCCCTCGCGCCGCCGGATCGTCCGTGAGACTCCCGCCCACGCTGGTCGCCTGCCGCGCGCGCATCGACCGCGCGCTCGATGCCGCGCTGCCGCGGCCCGACGCGTTCCCGGAAGCCGTCCACGAGGCGATGCGCTACACCGCGCTCGCCCCGTCGAAGCGGATGCGTGCCGCCGTGTCGCTGCTCTCGGCGGCCCTGCTCGACCGCGAGGACCGCGCCATGGGCGTCGCGATCGCCGTCGAGCTGGTCCATGCGTCGTCGCTCATCCTCGACGACCTTCCATCGATGGACAACTCGCCCACGCGCCGTGGCCGCCCGTCCTGCCACGTCCGCTTCGGCGAGGCCACGGCCCTGCTCGCCAGCTTCGCGCTCCTGACGCAGGCCTTCGACACAATTGCGACGACCTACGAGCCGGCCCTCGCCACGCCGTTGACGAAGCTGCTCAGCGAGACCGTTGGCGCGCCGGGCCTGATCGCCGGCCAGGCCGACGACCTGCTCGCCACCGAACGGGCGATCACCTTCGAGCGCCTCGAGCGCATCCATCGCCTCAAGACCGGCGTGCTGTTCACGGCGGCCGCCGTAGGTGGCGCGCTCGCCGCGGGCGCGCGCGAGCCACAGACGACGGCGCTGGCTCACTACGCCAAGAACCTCGGCCTCGCGTTCCAGATCGTCGACGACCTGCTCGACGTCACCGGCACCGAGGCCGAGACGGGCAAGCCCGTGCGCGCCGATGCCAAGAAGACGACGTTCGTGTCGTTCAGTGGTGTCGAGGGGGCGCGTGCGCTGGCAAAGGAACTCTGCGACACTGCGGACCGGGCCCTCGCCCCGTTCGGGGCGCGCGCCGACGCGCTGAAGGCCCTCTCGGCCTTCGTCGCCGACCGTCGTCAATGACCTCGCCGCCCCCTCGAGACGTCGACGAACTGCGCCAGCGCCTCAAGGCCCTGGGCTACCTCGATGCCGGTGTCGATCGCTTCGTGCTCGCGCCCGCCCGCTCCGGGCGCACCCGCATCACGTTGGCGCTGGTC
>JAEUQQ010000653.1 GCA_016789685.1 Acidobacteriota bacterium
CGTCCTTCCTGCGCGTCCTTGGCGAACCACCCTCGCTCTACTGCGGTGACATCGTTGTCGAGACGTATCGTCTGACATGCCTGGATCAAATGCCACTAGTGGTCACGTTCAAGCGAACCGAAGACCTGAGTCTGGTCACCACGGCGATGTCGAACGAGCCGGCGTGGAAAGGTGCGAGTGCGATTGCCGCCGCAGGTCGCTCGCGAAGGCTACTGTCGTCGAGTGAGTGGGTGATGGTTCAGAATGTGATCAACGATGCGAGCTTCTGGAGCCTGCAACCATACCAAGCCGAAGCCTGCAGCGGCGGCTGCGATGCGTGGCCTTGGATTCTGGAGGGTCGGCGTGGTTCCACCTACCACGTCGCCACGCGGCTCTATTTACCCAGCTCATTGTTGGCGGGATCCGAGAATGAACGGTTCCTGACGGCATCACGAGCGCTCCTCCGAATCGCTGGCGTCGACTCGATTCGCGGCAAGCGGGCCTACGCACGTCCTTGAGTTTGGTCATGCCTGATCAGGTGCGCGACGGCCCGCACGCTTGATGCGCATAGCCGCTCTGTTGCCGGACACAGGGGCAGCGCGGCAACGGCGCGAGCAGGTGCCGGCTGACGGCGCTCGACCTTGTGCCTGCGGTCGTGTCCATCGAGACGGTCGGTCGAAGGCGCCGTCTCGACGTGATGGTCCCCCGAGCGCTCGGACACACCCGCTCCCCGCCTACCTGTGCTTCCGGATGCGGATGTCGCCGTTGAAGTTCTTGAACGTCATCTCCGGGCCGCCGCCATTGATGCGGCCGACCATCGCCTTGTCGACGACGATGCGCAGGGCGCCACCCTGGCCACGCTTGTCTTCGACCTTCTGTGTCGCCGACGCTGGCAGCATCTCGACGGCGAAGTCGCTCTCGATGTCGCCCATCCCCGACTCCATCTTGACGTTGACCCTCGCGTCGGCCGGCAACGTCACGTCGATGTCGCCATTGAGCGAACTGAACGACATCGGCTTGGCGTCGATGCGCGTCATCGACACTTTCAGGTCGTCATTGAGCGCGTGCGCGACGACAGTGCCCGCGACATCGGTCATCGTCACCGCACCGTTGGTGTTCTGCACCTCGAGTTCGCCATCCACGCCGGTGACCACGATGTCGCCGTCGTTGACGACCGACAGCTTCAGCGACGTCCTGGTCGGCACCGTGACGACGATGTCGATCTCGCGGTTGCTCAACTGGCTCTTGATCTTCACGCGGTTGTCCTGCTCCTCGATCACCAGGCCACTCGCGGTGTTGGCGAGGCGCGTGAGCCCGCTGCGGTCGCAGCCGCGGCAGGGCTTCTCGTCTTCGTCGGGGCGCGTGCGCACCTCGACGCTGACCTCGCGCCCCTCGTGGCCACGCACGGTGATGCTGCCGCCGAGCAGCGCCACTTCGAGCCGTGCGGGCTTGGCGGGGTCGCTCAGCGGGACCGCGATGCGCTCGGCCTGGCCGGGTGCACTGGCCGGGCGCGCCGGCTGCGGCGTGGAAGGTTGATCGAGGGCGAGCAGGCCGGCAAACGGCACGACGAGGGCCCACGACGAGGAACGACGCGACGACGAGATGATGTGCATGACTACTGTCCGCGTGCGACGATGCAGATGTCGCCGTTGAGAGTGGTGAATCGATGGGCCGGCCCACCCTGGCCGACCCGGATGCCGAATGCGCGATCGAATCGATAGCGCAGGTGCCCGTCGCTGCGATCCGCGACCGGCGCCATCGGCGCGAGGCGGGTCACGTCGAACTCCGAGAACACGCGGCCGAAAGCCGACGCGATCCAGAAATCTGCTGACAATCCCGCGGCGAACTGCGCGACGACGTCGCCGTTGACGGTCTCGACCGACAACGGTGCGCGAGGGTTCGTCGGCAGCGTGAGGCGGACGTCACCGTTCACGGTCCTGAGTCGTCCGCCCTGCGTAAGACCGGCGGCGTCGATGCCGCCGTTCACGTGCCGCGCGTCCACCGGCCCGTCGAGATCGCTGATCCGCAATGGCCCGCCATCGATGGTCTTGACGACGACGCGCGTCGTGCGCGGGACCTTCGCGACCACGTCGAACGACACGGTGTAGCCGGGCCGCTGGTCGTCACGGTCGCGGCCGCGACGCCAGGGATCGGGGTCGTCGCACCGCTCGCGGTACGGCATCGACGCGCACAGCGTGGCTCCCTCGGGACCCTCGACGACGTCGAGCCGCACCTCGCGGTCGGCCGCGGCGCGATCCGCATCGGTCTTCGCGCTCGTCGTCCGCGTCACGACGAACTCGATGTAGGGCGCGTCGTGGCCGGCCACCGTGATCGCGCCGTGCACGAGATCGACGGTGAACACGGGCGTGGCGGCCGTGACGGCGACACGCCGCACGGTCGACTCACCCGACTGCGCGGCAACCTGTCCGCCTCCCGCGCACGAGAGCCCGACGACAGACGACGCGATGGCCGCCGTGAGGAAGGCTCGCATGGTGTCACCTCGTCTCGTCGCGCCTAGATGGCCGACGCCTGCAACTGGCCGATGGCCCACCGCGCGCGCTCGCGCACGGCGGTCGCTGCCTCTGAGTCGTCGGCGATGGCACGAAGCGCGGGAGCCGCCGACCGATCGCGGCGCTCGACCAGGGCGTCGATCACCGCGACCTGCACCATCGGCGAGTTGCGATCGCGGGCCGACGCGATCAACTGCGCGCTGACACGCGGGTCGCCCGCCAGCCCTCGCAGGGCATCGATCGCGGCCAACCGCACGTTCACGTTGCCGTCGCCGGCCAGCGCCTCGAGCAGGGCGTCGCGCACCTGGGCGTCGGGCCTGTCGATGAGCGCCGCCGTGGCCACGGCCTGGAGGCGCTCGGTGGCCGAGGCCTGCTGGATCAGTGAGAGCGTCATCACGTGACGCACCGAACGAAGCTCGTCGCGCAGGAACGACACTTCCTGCTGCAGTTGCGTGTCGGGCCACGCGCGGCCGATGCCGACGCCCACGACCACGAACGCGGCGGCCGCTGCCGCGAGCTTCCACCACGACGACGAAGGCGCAGCGTGTCTGGGCGATGCCGCTGCCGCTGCCGCCGGCGTCACCCCGGCGCGGTCGTGAAAGGCCAGGTCGGCCGCCCGCATCACGCGCGCCCGCAGGTCTGCGCCAGGCCCCATCACGTCGTCGAGCCCCACCGACATCCACGCGTCTTCGAGCCCGGTGGCCAGTGCACGGCACTGCCCGCATGACGCGAGATGCTGCTCGAGCGCGTCGAGTTCCTGCCTGCCGAGTTCGCCCTTCCAGGCGGCCGGGAGCACCTGCTCGAGATCCCCGCACGCAAACGTGCTGCTGTCGTTCGTCATGGCCTCATCCACGCGGACGCTGCAGCCGCTCGACTGCGCTCCGCAACTGCTGCACGGCCCTGAACACCCGCACGCGGGCCGCCGCCTCGGTGCATCCGAGGATCCGCCCCACCTCGCGGTGCGACAGGCCCTCGACGCGGCTGAGCACGATCGCCTCGCGCGCCTCGTCGGGAAGTGCGCCCAGGCCACGCTCGACCAGGGCACGTCGCTCGTCGCCAACCACCCGCGCCAGCGGCGTCGGCCCTGGGTCGCGGACGTCGTCTGGCAGCGCGTCGGCCCCGTGATGGGCCGCGCGCGACTGCCGCCGATCGCTGGCCGCGTTGCGCGCCAGCTGGTAGATCCAGGCCTTGAACGGCCGGCCGGGGTCGTAGCTCGCGCGATACCTGAGCACCCGCACGAACACGTCCTGCACCAGGTCTTCGCTGCCGGGCCGATCGCCGGTCAGGCGCACGAAGAACGAGAACAGGGGGCGGTGGTAGCGGTCGTAGATTCCCTCGAACGCGCGGGAATCGCCGCCCTGCACCGCCCGCATCAGCGCCTCGTCGGGGCGGACGTCCTCGAGGGCCGGGTCGCGGGGTGCGAACACATGTCAGGAATACCCCGGATGCGCCCCTTCGTTACAGGGCATTCGCCGGAGACGGCCGGGGGGTCGGCGGCGGGTGGCCGAACGGATGAGATCAGTGCGGGCGCTGGTCGAGGCCAGGGAGCGGCGACATGCCCGCCACGCGCGTGCCGCGGAGCATCCGGAGGGCGTTGAAGGTCACCGCGATCGTCGCGCCCGTGTCGGCGGCCACGGCCATCCAGAGCGTGGCCGACCCCATGCCGGCCGCCGCGAGGAAGAGCACCTTCGCGCCGATGGCGATCGCGACGTTCTGCTTCACCACCTGCACGGTGTGGCGCGCGTGCGCCAGGAACCACGGGACGACGCGGATGTCGTCAGACACCGACACGACGTCGGCCGTCTCGATGGCGCTCTCGGTGCCGTGCGCGCCCATCACCATCCCGAGCGACGACGCGCCGAGCACACCGGCATCGCCGCGCCCGTCGCCGACGGCCACCACCACCATGCCGCGGCGCCGCAGGCCCGTCAGGAAGTCGACGCGCGCGTCGCCCGAGGCAAACGACTCGCTCGGCACACCGGCCACCTGGTGCGCGTGTCCGGGCCCCTCCATCGTGAACACGCGCACGCCGAGCCGCGCGGCGGTGCTGGTGAACGCCTCGAGCGCCGGTGCGCCCGCGCGCGCCGCGACCGACGACACGTCGAGGGCGACGTGCGTCGCCTGCGCGGCGGTCTCGAGAAATTCTCCGCCCTTCACGAGCACGCCACGGCGGGCGGCCGAGGCCAGCGCCGCGACGATCGTGACGGGCGTCGAAATCACCAGGGCACACGGGCACGCGATGAGCGTGACCACGAGACCACGGTAGAACCAGTCGTGCCACGAGCCGCCGAACACCAGCGGCGGCACCAGGATGACCAGCAGCGCGATGCCGAGCACGACCGGCGTGTAGTAGAGCGCGAACTGCTCGACCCAGCGCTCGGCACCGGCCCGGCGGGCGCGCGAGTGCTCGAGGATCTCGACCATGCGCGCCACGGCGCTCTCTGGTGGGCGCGCGGTGACGTCGATCTCGAGCTCGCCGTCGCCGTTCTGCCACCCGGCGCTGACACTGTCGCCCACGCCACAGGTGTGCCGGTGGTCGTGATCGCCGTGCGTGTCGATCACGGTCGATGCCCCGGCGCGGATGACGCCGCTGGCGGGGATGCGCTCACCGGGGCGCACGATGACCGTCGAGCCCTGCGCCACGTGCGCGGCCGGCACGCAGTGCTCGCGGCCGTCGGCGACGACGTGCGCGTGCCGCGGTGCGGTGCGCATCAGCGCGGCCACTTCGCGCCGTGCGCGCGACACGCTCCACGACTCGAGCAGGTTGGCGACGGCAAAGAGGCTGGCGACGGTGGCGCCTTCCGACCACTCGCCGAGGGCCGACGCCCCGACGATCGAGACGACCACCAGGACGTGCATGTCGAGGCGGCGCCCGAGGATGCTCCGCCAGACCTTGGGCAGGATCGCGGCCACGCCCGCGGCGGCAGCGAGGACGAAGAGGGCGATCACGTGCGCCGGCATCTCGTCGTGGCTGTCGTGCGCCAGGACGGTCTCGACGATGCTGCCGGCGTGCCACGCCTGCGCCGCGAGGGCGACGACGAGCGATGCCCCGCTGGCCAGGCCCAGCCAGCGCGGCCACTGGCCGTGCTCGTCGGCGCCGATGTCGTCGTGCCAGGGCTCGGCCTTCATGCCGACGCCGCTCACCAGCTCGCGCACGCGCGCATCCGAGGCCACGGCGGGGTCGATGTCGACGTACATGCGCTCGGCGATCAGGTCGAACCCCAGGTCCTTGATGCCGGGAGCAGGCTCGAGGACATGCCGCAGCGTGCGGATCTCTTCGGCGCAGTGGAGGCCGTGCACGCGGTAGACGTGGCGCTGGGTCATCTGAGAGGGACGCCATCCGGCGGGGACCACCCCGGGCGCCACCCTCCATCATCGCAGGATGGACGGGCGGCGCCAAACCCGCCGCCGGCGGCCCGGCCGTGCTGGCCGCGATGGCGCCCGGCCTCAGGGGAGCGCGTGGCCTGGCGCGACGAAGCGTAGAATGGCGGCCGGCTCGCCCATCGAGGGAAGGACACCCATGCCCGTCGCCGCCAGATTCCGTCGCGTCACGCCCGTTGCCCTCGCGCTCACGCTCGCCCTGGGCGCCTTCGTCGCCACGCAGGCGCAGAGCCCGTCGGATGCGGTGCGCGCGGCGTTCACCAAGTACGAATACATGGTGCCGATGCGCGACGGCGTGAAGCTGTTCACGTCGGTCTACGTCCCCAAGGACGCCTCGACGACCTACCCGATCCTGCTGACGCGCACGCCGTACAGCGTGGCGCCCTACGGCGTGGCCAACTACCGCGACAGCCTGGGGCCCGCCCCGACCGGCTACCTGGACGAGGGCTACATCTTCGTCTACCAGGACGTGCGCGGCACGATGATGTCTGAGGGCGTGTTCGTCAACATGCGGCCGCACCTGCCGGTGAAGGCGGGTCAGACGGCCATCGACGAGAGCACCGACACCTACGACACCATCGACTGGCTCGTGACGCACATCCCCAACAACAACGGGCGGGTCGGCCAGTACGGTATTTCGTATCCGGGCTTCTACTCGGCCGCGGGCATGATCGACGCCCACCCGGCGCTCAAGGCGGTGTCACCGCAGGCCCCCATCGCCGACTGGTTCGCGGGCGACGACTTCCACCACAACGGGGCGCTGTTCCTGCCGCATGCCTTCAACTTCTTCTCGTCGTTCGGCCATCCGCGGCCGGCGCCGACGACCAAGTGGGGGCCGCGTTTCGAGCACGGCACCGAAGACGGCTACCGCTTCTTCCTCGACGCGGGGCCGATGCCGGCGTTCGACACGCGCTACCTCAAGGGCGGCATCGCGTTCTGGAACGAGATGCTGGCGCACGAGCAGTACGACGAGTTCTGGAAGAGCCGCAACCTGCGCCCGCATCTCAAGAACATCGCGCCGGCGGTGATGACGGTCGGCGGATGGTTCGACGCCGAGAACTTGTACGGGGCCCTGCAGGTCTACCGGGCCACCGAGACGCAGGGAGCGAAGAACCAGAACATCCTCGTGATGGGTCCGTGGTTCCACGGGGGATGGGCGCGCGGCGAGGGGTCGTCGCTCGGCGACGTGCGCTTCGATTCCAAGACATCGGAGTACTACCGCGATCGCATCGAGCGCCCGTTCTTCCGGTATCACCTCAAGGGCACCGGGCAGATGACCCTGCCCGAAGCGACGGTGTTCGAGACGGGCACCAACGTGTGGCGATCGCACGACACGTGGCCGCCAAAGGGTGCGACGCCGACGGCCATGTACCTCGCGGCCAGCGGGCAGCTCACGACAACGGCGCCTGCGGCGGCGCGCGCGTTCGACGAGTTCGTCTCTGACCCGGCCAGGCCGGTGCCGGTAGTGCCGTACATCGCGCTCGGCATGACGCGCGAGTACATGGTCGACGATCAGCGCCACGCCTCGACGCGGCCCGACGTGCTGGTCTACCAGACGCCTGTGCTCGACGCCGACACCACCATTGCGGGGCCGATCGACGTGGAGTTGCTGGTCTCGACGTCGAGCACCGATGCCGACTGGATCGTGAAGGTAATCGACGTGTACCCCGACGACTTCCCCAACCCGAATCCCAACCCCCGGGAACTCAAGATGGGCGGCTTCCAGCAGATGCTGCGGGGTGACGTGATGCGCGGGAAGTTCCGCAATTCGCTCGAGACACCCGAGGCGTTCGTGCCCAACCAGGCCACGACGGTGCGCTTCACGATGAACGACGTCTACCACACCTTCAGGCGGGGGCACCGGATGATGGTGCAGGTGCAGAGCACGTGGTTCCCGCTGGTCAACCGCAACCCGCAGACGTTCACGAACATCAACACGGCGGCGTCAGGCGCCTACGTGAAGGCCACTCATCGCGTCTATCGCGAAGGCGACAAGGGTTCGAAGATCATCGTCCGCCGCATGTAGGGGGGGCGTCGTGATGCGCCCCCGTACGTGCGGTGCACGCACCACCGTCGGCCCTCGCCCACCGGGGGGTGGGCCGAGGGCCGCGCGGAGGACACGCCGCTACTTCTTCCCGAGGCTCACCAGGTTGGCGACCATGCGGTAGGCGCCGGGCACGCCAGCCGGCAACTGGCGGAACCACGCGTACGCGCTGTAGACGTACTGGCCCTTCCCGACCTTCGCGTAGAGTGCCGCGCCACGCTGCGGCTGCTCACCGGGATCCGCCGCCTCGAGCAGCGGCTGCCACTGCGGATCGAACTGCGCGAAGCCGTACAGGTTGCGTTCCTGCACCCATCCGTTGAAGTCGGCAGCCGTGATCGCGTTGGGCGTCGTGAACGCCGGATGCTGCGGCGCGAGGATCGTCACGGTGGCCGTCTCGTCGGTGACCCGCGACGAGCCCTGCGCCGGGAGCGGCGGCAGGTTGCGCTGCGTGTAGTCGGGCTGCTGGTACTGCACGACCAGCGTGCCGCCCGCCTTCACGTAGTCGAGGAACCGTCCGTGGTTCGACACGAACTCCGGCCGCGCCTCTGACGCGCGCACGCCGACGACGATCGTGTCGTAGACCGAGAAGTCGGCCGTGCCGAGCGCCTCGTCATCGAGCAGCGTGACGTCGAGCCCGAGCTTGCGCAGCGCGTCGGGCACCTGGTCGCCGCTGCCCATCACGTAGGCCACCTTGACCGGCGCGACCTTGACGTCGAACACCTGCACCCTGGCCTGCGCTGGCGCGTAGAGGCGGCGCGTCTGGATGTGCGGATACGCGAGCGTGCGCATCGCGACCGCATGCTGGGCGGCGCCGACCTTGGCCGTGGCCGCGATGGCGTACGTGCCCGCCTTCGTGGTCTTCGACGACGTCACGGTGAACACCACGGCGGTGCGATCGCCCTTGCGGGCGAGCGCAAACGGCGCCTCGGCGGGCGACGACGTCCACCCTTCGGGCAGCGTGAGCGCCACGGTGCCCGACTGCGCCGTCTGGGCCTGGCTCTGGAGGCGCACGGCGATCCGGCGCGTCGAGCCCAACGAGTCGAGCGGCACGATCTCGAGCGTCGAGTCGAGCGCCACCGAGACGGCAGGCACGACTTCGACATTGCGCCGCAGTTCGCCGCGCACCTGGTCGACCATCCGGTGCTGCACGCCCTGGCGCAGCGTCACCGGCACGCCACCGATCGTCGCGGTGACCTCGGCAGCCACCAGGGCGTCGGCAAATGGCATCCCCTTCGGGACGGCGTCGGTCCAGACGAACGCGTCACCCTGTCGCGGCACGGCCATCCAGTACGGCGTGGTCGGCGTCGCGGTCGCGGGAACCGACACCGCCATCACGTCGGTGCGGTCGGCGTTCTCGCGGAACATGCGCGCAAACGGGTTGGCCGAGTTGTCGTCACGCGCCGCCGCCGGCCCCACCGTCCAGCCCGCCGGGGTCACGAGCCTCACGCTCGCGATCGTGACGAGCGAGGGGTTCGCGACGAAGCTGCGGACGGTCGTGTTGAACGTCTCGCCGGGAGCCACGACTTCTTCGTCGCTCAACGCGTCGATGACGAAGCCGCTCGCACGCTGGAGGGCGTTGATCGCATCGCGTTCCTTGACGCCGAGCAGGAAGTCGGCCTCGGCCTTCGCGGCCGCATCGCCGGCACCGGCTGCGGCGGCTGCACGCGCCGCGCGGATCGCCTTGACCGTCTCGGCGAGGGCGGGCACGCTCTTCGACGGCACGGCCGCGTCGAAGGTCGTCACGGCCTTCGCGACCGCGGCATCGATCGCGGCGAGTTCGGCCTTGAGGGTGCCGGCCGGGAGGCCCGCCAGCGCGGCAATCCCCGGAATGCTCGTGTCGATGCCGGCAAACACGTCGGTTTCACCAGCCGCGGCCGTCACGCTGCCGCCGAGGAAGATCAGGCCCGAGGCCTGCTTGCCGCGCGATTCGGGAACGCCCATCTCCTGCGACTTGTGCTGGCTGCGGCCTTCGGCGGCGATCTCGAAGTAGCTGCGGCCGAGCAGCCCGTCGAACCGCCCCGTTTCGACCATGCAGGTCGGCGGGTTGGCGGGGTCGGGCCTGAATCCGGCGCCCTTGTACAACTTCAGCGCCTTCCAGGGCCTGAGGCCTTCCTTCG
>JAEUQQ010000656.1 GCA_016789685.1 Acidobacteriota bacterium
CGTGCGTGCGCTCGACGACGTGATGCCCCGTGGCACGCGGATGGTCTGCGAGGTGGTCTCGGCGGCCGGCGCCCTGGTGGCCACCCTGCAGGCCATCAAGGCGTGCGATGGCATCGCGAAAATCCGCACGGGGGGCGTGACCGCCGATGCGGTGCCCTCGGACGACACGATCGCCGACCTCCTCCTCGCGTGCCACGCCGCACGTGTGCCGTTCAAGGCGACGGCCGGCCTGCACCACGCCGTCTCGGGTGTGCACCCGTTGACGTACGAGGCCGACGCGCCCGGGGCGCGCATGCACGGGTTCCTGAACGTGCTGCTCGCGTCGGCGGTGGTGGCGGCTGCGCCCCGCAGTCCCGAGCCCCGCCTGCGTGCGCAGGTCGTGAGCCTGCTCGCCGAAACCGACGTCATGGCGTTCGCGTTTACCGATGAGGGGATCCGGTGTCGCGACCTGCACCTCACCGACGCAGCGCTCGCCGCGAGCCGCGATCAGTTCGTCCTCTCGTTCGGATCGTGTTCGTTCGAGGAACCGCTCGCCGATCTTCGTGCCCTCAACCTCGCCGTCTGAAGGCGCTTCTTCACGGGACGTGGCCAGTGATGCCTCACCTCGACGCGACGCATGACCCGGCGGCGACCACGTGGGTCGAGTCGGGACAGACGCCCGGGACCGAGTTTCCGATCCAGAACCTGCCGTTCGGCGTCTTCTCGCTGCACGGCCATGCGGTGGCCGACGACCGGATCGGCGTGGCCATCGGCGACCACGTACTCGATCTGTACGGGTGCCTCGAGGCCCAGGTCGCCGGGTTCGAGCGCTCGGACCTCCAGGCGGCGTGCCAGGCTCCCCGCCTGAACGCGCTGCTGGCGCTCGATCGGGCCGCGTGGCGCGAGGTGCGCCACGAGGTGTTCCACCTCCTCACCACCGACGATGCCCACCTCCGGTCGCGGGTCAGGCGACACCTGCGCGCGATGGACGACGTCGCGATGGCGCTGCCCATCGCGCCAGGTGACTACACCGACTTCTATGCGTCGCTGCACCACGCGACCAACGTCGGTCAGATGATGCGTCCCGACAACCCGCTGCTGCCGAACTACAAGTGGGTGCCGATCGGGTATCACGGCCGGTCGTCGTCGATCGTCGTGAGCGGCACGCCGGTCTGCCGGCCCAGCGGGCAGGTGAGGGCAGACGACGCCGCACCTCCCAGCGTGCAGCCGACACGGCGGCTCGACTACGAACTCGAGGTCGGGCTCGTGCTCGGTCGTGGCAACGCGCAGGGCACAGCCATCGCCCTCGACGACGCCGAGGCGCACATGTTCGGGGTGTGCCTCCTCAACGACTGGTCGGCACGAGACCTCCAGGCGTGGGAGTACCAGCCCCTCGGGCCGTTCCTGGCCAAGAACTTCTGCACGTCGCTGTCGCCGTGGGTGGTCACCTTCGAGGCCCTCGAGCCATTCCGCTGCGCCCCAGCGGCGAGACCCGACACCGACCCGGCGCCGCTGCCGTATCTGCGATCTCGCGTGCACGACGTGCGCGGCGCGATCGACCTGCGGCTCGAGGTCCTGCTCCAGACGGGCCGCATGCGTGACGAAGGTCGCGACCCGGTCGGCCTGAGCCAGGGCGAGTTCAGGCAGTTGTACTGGACGTTTGCCCAGATGGTGGCGCATCACACCGTGAACGGCTGCAACCTGCGGCCCGGGGATCTGTTCGGCAGCGGCACCGTCTCGGGGCCGTCGGCCGGCTCGCGCGGGTCGCTGCTCGAACTGGCGTGGCGGGGTACGCAACCCCTGCAGCTGCCCAACGGCGAGCAGCGTCGCTTTCTCGAGGATGGCGACGAGGTGATCCTGCGCGGGTGGTGCGAGGCGCCGGGACGCGCCCGGATCGGGCTCGGCACGTGCCGGGGACGCATCGAGGCCGCAGCCGGAGTGGAGCCGTTGGCGTGAGCGACCCAGGCGACTCACCGCCCGTGGACGGCAGGGCGGCCGGTAACGCCGACGAGGGGAATGGCCGATTAGACGGCCAGGCAGCCGGTCTCCTGCGGCAGGAGGGCCGAGCGCCACGACGCGACCCGAGTCCGATGGAACCTTGCCCCGCGTGTTCGTCCAGTTTCCTCCGCCCCGCACGCCCGACCTGGCTGACACGCCTGCGGGCCAGGTGGACGGCGAAAGTCCCGTTCACGTGCTGGCATTGCGGGTGGTCGGGATGGCTGTCGGCTCCCGACGCCGACGAGGGCGCTGACGCAGACGCAGACGCCGGCAAGACGCCGACCCGCCGCCGGTCGGGGGCGCCCAGGAATCCCAACGCGGCGTAGGCAGGCCAACGCCTTCGGCTGCGCCGTAGTCACCGGCTACGGCGTGAGACGATCCGGGAACAACTCACGCATCGAGGGGTGGCGCTGGTCGCGCGCCGACAGGATCGGCGGCTCGCTGAGCGGCCAGGCGATCGCCAGGTCGGGATCGTCCCACCGCATGCCCTGCTCGCCTTCGGGGTCGTAGACATCGGTGCACTTGTACTCGACCTGGGCATTGGCGCTCGTGACGTAGAACCCGTGGGCGAGGCCCGGCGGCACGTAGAGCTGCCGGAAGTCGTCGGCCGACAGCGTGACGCCCACCCAGCGACCGAAGGTCGGGGATTCCGGCCTGAGGTCCACGGCGACATCGAAGATCTCGCCTTCGACCGCCCTGACGAGCTTGCCCTGGGGCCGGCGCCACTGCCAGTGCAACCCCCGCAGCGTGCCACGCTGCGATCGCGAGTGGTTGTCCTGCACGAAGGCATCGCCGATCCCCGCCGCGGCGTACCGGTCGGCGTGGTAGGTCTCGACGAAGAACCCGCGAGCGTCGCGCAACACCCTGGGCTCGATGATGAGCACGCCGGGGATCGCGGTTTCACGCACCTGCATGCAGCGTCCCCTCGGTGTCGACCAGCCGGAGCAGGTAGCGGCCGTACTCGTTCGAGCGCATGGTCTCGCCGATCCGCGCGATCTGCGCGGCGTCGATGTATCCCATCCTGAAGGCGATTTCCTCGACGCAGGCCAGCATCAGGCCCTGGCGTTTTTCGATGGTCTCGACGAACGTCGAGGCCTCGAGGAGCGACTCGTGGGTGCCGGTGTCGAGCCAGGCGTAGCCGCGGCCCAGCCGCTCGACGGCCAGTCGCCCCTGCGCCAGGAACGCGCGGTTGACGTCGGTGATCTCGAGTTCGCCGCGGGGCGACGGCTCCAGGTTGGCCGCGATGTCAATCACGGTGTTGTCGTAGAAGTAGAGCCCCGTGACGGCCCAGGGCGACTTCGGCGCCTCGGGCTTCTCTTCGAGGCTGATGGCCCGGCCCGAGGCATCGAACTCGACCACGCCGTAGCGCTCCGGATCGCGCACGAGATACCCGAATACCGTCGCCCCTTCGCTGCGGGCCGCCGCCCGCCGCAACACGTCAGGCAGGCCGTGGCCGAAGAAGATGTTGTCGCCGAGCGCCAGGGCCACGCGGTCGGTGCCGACAAACGTGCGCCCGATGATGAAGGCCTGCGCGAGGCCATCCGGGTTCGGCTGCACTGCATACGAGATGTTGAGCCCGAGTTCGGAGCCGTCGCCGAACAACCGTACGAAACCATCCTGATCCCACGGCGTCGTGATGATCAGCACGTCCCTGATCCCCGCGAGCATCAGCGTCGACAGGGGATAGTAGATCATCGGTTTGTTGTAAACGGGCACGAGCTGCTTGCAGACGGCGCGGGTCACCGGGTAGAGCCGGGTCCCGCTGCCGCCGGCCAGGATGATGCCTTTCATGCGAACTCCTCGGGGATGGCCACGACGTCACCCGGCTGGCCGACCGCAGAGAGTAGCACGGCGCGATCAGGACCGCTCGCCGAGCTGGGCTTCGACCCTGGCGGCCGCCTCCGCGAGGTAGGTGCGGTCGATCTCGATGCCGTCGCACGACAGCCCGAGCGCTGTACAGGCGACGGCGGTGCTGCCGAGGCCGGTGAACGGATCGAGCACCCGGCGCACGCGATCGAGGCCGTGCAGGCGCAGGCAATACTCGGGCAATCGCGCGGGAAACGTCGCCGGATGCGGGCGATCGCGGTCGCGCTGCTGGATGGTCTCGTACGGCAGGAACCACGTGTTGCCACGGCAGCGGCGCCCCGAACTGGCGTTCTTCCAGCGCGTGACGTTCGACGCGTCCTGGTACGGCACGCCCACGGCCAGCCGGTCGAGCGGCGTGGCCCCGGTCGGCGTGAAATGGAAGATGAACTCGTGGCAGTCGTTCACGAATCGCGGGCTGTTGATGGGCTTGTAGTGTCCGACCGCCAGCGTGCCCGCGATACCCGCCCGCGCGCCGGCATCGTCCCCGTCAATCGCAATCGACTTGACCCAGTGGAGGGTGTTCTGCAGCACGAAGTGCGCCCGCGCCTGCTGCGCGATGTCGTAGGGGACCCAGGGGTCGCTCGGCTTCGCGCCGACGTTCAGGAAGAGTGAGCCCTCGGGGTGCAGCACCCGCCTGACCGCCGCGAGCCATTCGCCCGTCCAGGCCAGGAACCGGTCGCGCGGAACGCGGTCGTCGTAGCTGCGATAGGCGATGCCGAGGTTGTAGGGCGGGGACGTGACGACGACATCGTACGAGGCCGGCGCACAGGCGGCGAGCACCTCGACGCAATCGCCGTGGAAGAACCGATAGGTGGCGTGGCCGTGCGTGTGGCTGACGAGTGGACGCGGCGACGAAGGGGGGACGGCACGAGTCATCGTGTCGCACAACGTATGGCAGGCGCGGGGGCCGAGGCAACCCGGCCGGCGTCGGGCGAGACTACGACACGCGTGCGTACGCGTAGAGCGACGCGCGTCGGCGTGGGGCCGCGTCGATCTGCACCGCGTGGTTCCGCCGGTGCGTGTTCGTCCGGCACTCGACGCCCTTTTCTTCCACGTAGAGCACGTCGCGGTCCGAGGGCACTTCCCGATAGCGACCGACGACGCATCCGCAGGTCAGTTTCGAAAACCCAAGTAGCCGAACAAGACTCATCACGACCCCCTCACTTCCTGCTAGCAAACACCGTTCCATGCGGGTGTGCCCGCATGTCCTGGTGACGCCGACGGTGCGCTCCCGTCAAAACACCACGATTTACCTTGTTGGGCGATGCCCTGCCCGTCGATGCAGGTGGCGGTCCTGCGCTTGTTTGGATCGACGCGTACGGCTTCTTGAACCCACCACGCCTCAACAGGAGCAATCGGCACCCGTGGCCCAGGCCATGAGGCGCTCGTGCGCCGTGCGGTGGGGCGCACCTCACGGCACAGGCACACGCGCCGACGAGCGGCGCCGAGGCACCCGCGCGTGCGCCTACCATGACGCGTCAGCGTGTCGGTGCCGTGTCAGCGTGGTGTCAGCGGAGCGACGCGAGCGCCTCGCGCGCGACCGCGTCGCCCGGCGCGATCAGGAGGGCTTCGCTGAAGTGGCTGCGCGCCGCCGCGCGGTCGTCGCTCTCGAGCGCAAGCCGCCCGAGATTGACGTAGGGGGCGACGTCGGTGGGATCGAGCCGGATGGCCTCGCGGAAGGCGGTCGCGGCCGCGACACGGTTGCCTCGCGAGGCCTCGGCCGCGCCGAGAAGGATGGCCGCGCGTGCGAGCGTCGGCTGCCGTGCCAGGGCGCGGCCGGCCTCCACCGCCGCCGTGGCCGGGTCGCCCGAGAGAAAGGCCAGGGTCCCGCGATAGTAGGCCGTCAGCGGGCGCGCATCGCCGAAGCGCGCGGTGAGGGCGTCGACCGTGACGGCCAGGCGTTCGCCGTCACCGGCGTCGGCGAAGATCGACGCCAGCGTTTCCCATCCGCGCGGGTCGTCGGGACTGGTCGTGACTGCCGGCTCAATGGCGGCAAGGGCGGCGGCGACGTCGCCGGTCGCGGCCAGGAGCCGGGCCAGGCCGGCGCGCGGGGCAACGGCCGCCGGCGCTGCGGCAATCGTGTCGCGCAACACCCGCACCGCGTCGTCGGGGCGTTCGAGAGCCGCCGCCGCGTCGATGAGGCGCTCGACGGCGTCATCCAGGTCGGGCGCGAGCGCGAGCGCCCTGGTCGCATCGGCAGCGGCACGCAGCGTGGCACCGGCGGCCAACAGCATGCGGCTGCGGGCAACGAGATCGGCGGCCGTCGCCTGGCGCTCGAGTTCGTCGAGCCACGCCGGCCGGCCGGCGCGGTCACCCGCGGCGCGAATGGTCGCCCCGTGGTCGCGTCCGACGGCGTACAGGCCCAGGGGGGCCGTGAACTCCAGGCGCGCACGGTCGTCGGTCTGCCGGCCGGCTCCGGCCGCAAACGCATCCAGGCCACGCGTGTCGGCCGCAATCAGCGACGTCAGCGCCAGCGGCCGCGATGCGTGCACGCTGGCCAGGTCGTCGCGCACGCGCGGCGCCGTGGGCCGCGTCGCGAGGGCCGCAAGTCCACCGTCGAGGGGCACGAGGCTGCCGAGCAGGAGGAGATCGCCTCCGCCCACCACCCACGCCGAGGCGTGCGGAAAAACCGTGCGCAGCGTGGCGACGATTGACTGGACGTCGGCTTCGTCGATGTCGTAGGTGTGCGCCCATTGGCAGAACACCCCGCCATCGGTCAGGCGGTCGCGTACGAGGCGGAAAAACTCCTGCGTGTAGAGCGAGGCGATGCCTGCCATCCACGGATTCGACGGTTCCGACACGATCACGTCGTACCGCCGTCGCGTCAGCGCGAGGTGCGTCCGACCGTCGCCGACGATCAGGTTGAGGCGGGGATCCTCGAGCGACTGGCGATGCACGTGCCTGAAGTGCCCCGACGCGTCGACCACCGCGGGCGAGAGCTCGATCACGTCGAGCGACTCGATGTCGTGCGCGAGCGCCGCCGAGGCGGTGACGCCGCTGCCGAGGCCGATGACGGCGGCGGTGCGCGGCCGCCCGTGCGTGAGCAACGGGGCGTGCGCGAGGAGGCGCTGCGTGAGCATGTCGGCCCCGTCCGAGGCGTCGGCCTTGCCGTCGATCGCCAGCGAGGTGATGCCGGCCGTTCGACGCACGGTGACGGTGCCGGCCTCGGCCTCGCGGTTGAAGAGCAGCGTACCCGCCTCGAGGAGGGCCTGCTGATCGAGCCCGGCCCTGTCAGAGGCGTACTTGTAGGCCCCGCTCGAGAGCAGGCGTGGATCCGGCGGGCGCGCAGTCAGGGTGGCGGCCAGCGCGGCTGCGGCGGCCAGGCCAAGGGCGATGCGCCACCGCGTGCCCTTGACGGCGACCACTGCCCACGCGAGCGCCACGAGGGCTCCGCACGCCCCGGCCACCTGGAGGGCGCGGCTCAATCCCAGCCAGGGGATGAGCACGAAGCCGGCGAGCAGCGATCCCAGGATCGAGCCGATGGTGCTCCAGGCGTACGCCCGCGACGCAGGCGCGACGCGCGCCGGTAACTGGTCGAAGCGCGCCAGTGCCAGCGGCAGGACCATGCCGCCCGCGATCGCCAGCGGCAGCACGATGCTCCCCAACAGCAGTGTCTCGCGAACGAACACGCGGCTGAACGACTCCGCGCCTCCGACGATGTCGGCCACCCGGAGGAACAGGGCGGCGGGTTGGTGGGCCAGCCAGCCGGCCGCCAGGGCTCCCGCGGCGAGGGCCGCGCCGAGTGCCCGAACGGGCTGCCGCGCAATCCACGGGATCGACGGCATCAGCGCGCCGGCGCCGAGACCGACGATGAAGAGCACGAGTGCGGCACCGAAGGCGTACGTCGTGGGCCCGATGGCCAGGGCGATCAACCGCGTCACGAGGACTTCGTAGGCGAGCGTGATTGCGCCAGAGACCACCACGACGGCGAGCAGACCGAACTCGGGTGGCGCCGGGTGGGCCTCGGCAGCGGGGCGGCCGCGTGTGCTGCGTGGCGGCGCACTCATACCGGTGGGCGGCGTGACGGGGGCCGTTACCGGGGCCCGCACGACGAGCGCGGCGGCAAGGATGTTGAGCCCGGCCGCAGCGATCGTGGTGCCCCGGAGCCCGAGCTGCGGGACGGCGACGAACGCGGTCATGCCGGCCCCGAGGGCCGCTCCGAGGGTGTTGACGGCGTAGATCACGCGCGCGCTGGTGAGGGCGCCATCAGCCACGCGCACCGAGAGTGGAAACGTCGCGCCCATCAGGAACGACGGGATGCCGAGGGCCGCGATCACGACGGCGAGGCGTGCCGCGGCGAAGGCGGCGCCGCCGTGGCCTTCGTTGTAGGTGGCCATGAGCAGCGGCGTTCCGAGGCTCATGAGCAGGGGCGCGAGCAGCGCCGTCGTGGCGATGCCGAGTTCCGCCACGGCGTAGGCACGCTGGGCGCGTGGCACCGGCCACGCCTGCGCCAGGCGCGCGGTGACGGCGGCCCCGACCGCCAGTCCCGCGAGCACGAGTGCCATGACGATCGCGATCGCGCCATCGGCGTGTCCGATGACGCGGGCGGCGTGGCGCGCCCACACGAGTTCGTAGGTCAGCCCCGCTGCGCCAGAGCAGGTCAGGGCAACGAGCACGCGTGCGCGCGACGACATTCGTTCAGTATGACCGAGAGTGCGATGAGGTGGCGCCCGGTGCGCGTCGAGCGGGCGTCGGGGCGGGGGAGGAAGGGGCGGGCACGTGTCGAACGGGGCAGGATGGAAACGTCCATCGGGTGGGACGGGCTGTGCCGCGTCCCACCCGACGTCGTGTCAACGCCTAGAAGTCGTACCGGAGTCCGACCTTGATGATGCGCGGGTCGAGCAGGGCGATGACTTCCTGGAACCGCGCGCCCGTCACCATGCGGAAGTTCGTGACGACGCTCGAGTTCGTGGCGTTGAACATGTCGACCTGCGCGGTGAGCTTGCCGAAGCGTCCCGGCATCTTGAACGACTTGTCGATGCGGAAGTCGAAGATGCCGACGTTCGGCGTCCGATTGGTGTTGACCGGTTCGAGTCGCACGTTCTGCGTTCCCGCGTTCGGGAGCGAGATGCTCGCGTAGCGTCCCCAGTTCTGGCCGCTCTGCAGCTTGTACGATGCGCTGAAGCCGATCTGGTAGGGGAACACGTACCGGCCGATCAGCTTGTAGTTCCAGATCGACTTGGTCTCGCGGCCGAACATCCGCTGGTTGGGGTTCCACAGGTAGGACTTCGACATGCGCGCGGCCTCCAGCGCGCTCGTCGTCGCTTCGGCGACGCCCGCGTACTCCTTCTGCTGGGTCCACGCAAACGACGTCAGCGCCATCCAGTTGTCCTTGAACCGGCGGTTCAGCGCGAACTCCACGGTCTGGTAGTCGGAGTCGTAGCCCTCGTCTGGGTTCGTGAACACGCGGTTCTGCGGGATTTGTGCCGCCGGCAACGCCAGGTCCAGGAGTGAAACCGTCTTGTCGTCGCTCGTTCCTGCGAGGCCATCCGGGCCGATGTCGTTGGCGGTCACGGCGCGGGTGTACTGGCTGACGCGATTCAGGTCGACCTCGGCCCACTCGTTGCGGATGTTCTTGTACACGTACGAGGCGCGCGCCGACAGGCCCTGGTAGACCTCCTGTTCGAAGTGGAACGAGACCTCCTGGCTGTACGGCCGCGCCAAGTCGGGATCGATCGTGACGAATCCCGCACCGCCCTGCGTCGACAAGAACGCGCCGAGTTCTTGCGGCCCGTCGAGCAGGCGGTTGCCGTTCAGGTCGGTGAAACGGTACCGCAGGCGCGCACCACCCACTGGATTCTGCTGGGCCGCCAGGGTGTCGGGCGCCGAGTTGAACGCGAACTGGCCGAAATAGCCCTTCAGCACCGTCTTGCCGTTGCCACGCAAGTCATAGGCGAATCCCACGCGCGGGCTCAGTGAGAACGACTTGGCGACTTCGGCACCTGGGACATCGCGCTTGGCGAAGAACGCGACCAAGCGTGCGTCGGTCGACCCCGCCAACGCGGGGACTCCGGCAGGCGCGACGGTTTGATCCGGGTAGAAGTCGCGGTAGTAGTCACCGCGCACACCCAGGTTGAGCGTGAGCTTCGACGAGAACTTCCAGGTGTCCTGCAGGTAGACACTGTGGGCTGTCGTCCGATTGTCGCCGTCGGTGGGAGCGTTGTAGAGTTCGAGTTCATTCGGGCGGCCATTCGCGTCGCGATAGAAGATATTGAACGGCTGATCGGCGAGGAACAGGCGTTTCTCCCATCGGCCGTCGACGCCGAGCTTGAAATCGTGGCTCCCACGCCACCCGTCCTGGTAGTACGACATCGACGCCGCGTACTGCGGTTTCGACCGCCGCTGGTCCTGATAGGTGCTGTTCGCGCCTCCGTCGAAGAACTGGCCGGTCGTCGTGTCGAGGCGCCCCGGCACGAGCCTGTCCTCCGGAAAGAGGCCGGCCTCGCTGGTCGGGCGCAACGGGAAGTAGTTGAGCCACTGCGCCACAATCACGTCGAGGAACAGGCGGTCGCTGATCACGCTGGTCCACTCCCCCTTGTAGGGGTAGTTGTTCGACGCTTGGTACCGCGCCGCCGACAGCGGCGTCGTCAGGCCCAGGTCGCGCAGGGGCTGCAGCTTCGACCGCTTGTTCCAGTACCCGATCAACTGGTTGTTGCGCGAGAGCTGGTAGGTGCCCTTGACCGTCTGGTTCGTCAGCTTCGACTGCGCAAGCAGGTCGGTGCCCGTGATGTACGTGTACTGGTCGTTGAGGCGATACGAGTAGAAGAACCACGCCTTGCCGCGGTAGATCGGCCCACCCACATTGCCGTTGAGGTCATACTGACGGTCAATGCGGTTGCCGCGTCGCACGCCTCCGCTCGGTGCCCGGAACCCATCGAGCGTGCCGCCCGTGGTCTTCAACTCGTCGGGCACATTGTCGGCAATCGTGGCGTCACCCTGCCAGTCGCTGTACCAGGACCCCGTGAGCCTGTCGCCGCCGGACTTGACCGTGATGTTCATGGACGCGCCGGGGGTGTCCTGGTCAGCGCCGTTGCCGGCACCGCCGAGCTGGAACTCCTCGAACGAGCCGAAGTCGAAGTACCCGGCATTCGCGTCGGTACCCTCGGTCGTGTTGATCCCTTCGATCCGGGTCGTGCGCTGCTGGCTGATGCCGTAGGCGATGAAGCCGGTCTGCGTGCCGGCATGCGATCCGCCGACGTCGTAGCCGTTCATCTGGAATCCCGGGGCCTGCGCCATCGCGGCCCAGATGTCGCGGGCGTTCGGGATCTCGGTCAGGAGTTCCTTCGTGAAGTTGGTGCCGACGGTCGTCGTCGAGGTGTCGACGACGGGGGATTCGCCCGACACCGTCACGGTCTCTTCGAGGGTGGCGACCTCGAGTTGCCCATTGACCGACAGCGTCTGGCCGATGACGACACGGATGCCGTCGCGCTTGAGGGTGCGGAAGCCGGGCAGTTCGAAGGTCAGCTCGTAGAGACCCGCGGGCAGCGCGATCAGGCGATAGGCGCCGTCATCGCTGGTCACGGCGACCTGGGGCTGGATCAGGGCCGGGCTGGTGGCCGTGACCGTGACGCCGGGCAGGACGGCGCCGCTGCCGTCGGTGACCGTGCCGTTGATGCGGCCCCGGAAGTCCTGCGCGCTGGCCGGCACGGCCAGGGCGAGCGCACAAAGCCCGGCCCCGATCGCGCGGTGAATGGCGGTCCTCATCGTTCGTCCTCCTCGACAACGCACCCAACGAACATGCGCATCCAGCTGGTGCACTCCCGACGCGCCTCGCGACGCGGGCCGGAACGTGCCATGGCGGTGAAGCCCCGAGCCACTGCAAGCGCGCTGCCAGCTGCTGCGAACTGTAGTGATTGCGGCGGACGATACAGAAACCGCGTCAGTTTCGCAATGACCGGGTCCGGCTAGCCCAGTGGTCGTTGGCCAGATCCCGACGCTTGGACGCCGGTGATACGTATCGATGGATCGGCGCGAGGCGGCGAACTGGTGGGCGTCTAGCGCGGCCGTAGGGTCTGATGCGCCTCGTCCGTTCGGCAGGCCTCAGGGCCATGACGCGACTGTTCGTCACCTAACCTCTTGCAAAATAAAGAGACACGGCTAGAATGCCGAAGACTTAGGTAAGGGTGGTGCCACAGGTGTCAGTGCTTCGCGAACGAGTTCGGATGTCGGCGTTGACCGTGCTGCTGACCGCTGGCGTGGCGGTGAGCGGAGCTGTCGACCTGGCAGCCGCGCAGGCCCGGCGCCCAGCCGCGAAGCCCACCTCGGCGGCAAAGACGCCGTCTCGCACGTCAACGACAGCCCGGACCAGCATCGCCAAGCCGGGCACCACGAAAACCGGCGCCGCGAAGGTGAGCGCCAGCAAGACCAGCGCGAAACGCACATCGGCCGCAGCGGCGCGCACCAAGCGTGTCGCCGCCTCCCGCTCCGCACGGGCGCGCCGGGCGCGCGCCGTCGCGGCCCGCAAGGCGCGCGAAGCGCGCGAGGTGGCCCAGCCGCTCTACAAGCTTGACGCGTCGGGCGCCATCGTTCCCGACGTGCGCGCCGCGGCGGCGATCATCTACAACCCCGTGACCCACGAGATCCTGTGGGAAGCCAACGGCGAGCAGGAACGATCGATCGCCAGCATCACCAAGGTGATGACGGCCGTCGTCTTTCTCGAGCACGAATACGACCTGTCGCGCGAGGTCATCGTCGATCCGATCGACGTGCGGGGCGCGTCGACGACCTTCCTGCGTGGCAAGGAACGCCTGCGGCTCGACGACCTGCTGCACCTGATGCTGATCGCCTCTGACAACGCGGCCGCCCGCACGCTTGCACGCCAGTCGATCCACGGCCCCGAGGGATTCGTCGGCCGCATGAACGAGAAGGCACGCGAACTCGGATTGACGCACACGACCTATGCGGATCCGTCCGGGTTGTTCTCTGACAACGTCTCGTCCGCGCTCGACATGGCGAAGCTCATCGCGTTTGCATCGAGCGATGCGCGCATTGCGCCGATCATGCAGAAGTCGAACTACACCCTGGCGACGAGCCGTCGGACGATCACGGTGCACAACACCAATCGCCTCGTCGGTAGCGACGTGGCGGTGCAGGGTGGCAAGACCGGGTTCATCCGGTCGGCCGGGTACTGCCTGGCCACGCTGCTCAAGTTGCCCCAGGGCGATCCCGTCGCGGTGGTCGTGCTCGGGGCCCGGTCGAATGCCGGGCGTTTCATGGAAACCAAGCACCTGTTCAACTGGGTCGCCAGCAAGGCCCAGGCGCTGCTTGGCCCGCCCGCCCCCCCGCAGGACCCGCAACTCGACAACGAACAGGTCCGGTAGTCGGCGTCGGTCGGCTTCACCCTGAGATCAGACACCTGGCGTGCGGCGCAGTGCCGCTTCCTTCCCACGCGTGAAGCCGTCTGCCTGTCGGCGGGTAGGTCGCCCGCGCAGGGCGGGCCCGGCGTTTCGCCGGTTCCAACGTGGTGAGGTCGCGCTGCGCCCCGATCGCCCGCACCCGGCTGGACCGGTCTCCGGTCCACGTCACGGCCGGGGCCGCGCGCTCCTCGAGCGCAGGCTGACTCCACGTCAGATCATTGGCCGTGCGGCACGCGTTGCGGCGCGTGGGCCCGGCGAGACGACTCGCGATCGTACAAAAAGAACGGCCCGGGCGCGTGTCGCGCCCGGGCCGCAGTCTCGCCACGAACAATCCTGCTCAGAACGACCAGCGGCCGCCGAACGTGAGCTGGCGAGCGCCCTGGATGGACGTCGGAGCTCCCGGCAGCACCGTGTAGCCGGCGATCAGCGCACTGGGATACCGGTTCTGGATCCCCGTGATCGCCGCCGAGTTGAACAGGTTCTGGGCGTCGACGAAGAGCCCGAACCGGTGCACGTCGATGTCGAACGTCTTCTCGGCGCGCAGGTCGACCTGATGCTGGAACTCCATCCGGCGGCTGCCGCGCGGTTCGAGGAACATGGCGCGCTGCGACGAGAAGATCGGCGGGAAGCTCCAGTTGAGGTTGGCGCTGGAGCCTGAGGCGCGCACGATGTACGCCCACGGCGTGCCGCTGATGCCGCGGTAGTACGCGTTGAGCGAGACCTCGATCTTCGGAATCTGGTACCCGCCGAAGATCTTGAACTCGTGCGTGCGGTCGTTCGACATCAGGCCGTCCATGTTGATGAGGCCGACGGCCGGATGCTCGTAGGTACGCCCGGTGACGCTGGCCGTGCCGCTGTTGTTGACCGTGCCCTCGGTGCGTGACCAGACGTACGACGCCTGGGCCTGCCACCGATTCGAGTAGGTCTTGGTCAGCACCGCCATCACACCCTTGTAGTCGCGGTACGCGTCGATCTCGCCGACTGCGTTCCCGTTGGGATCCAGGTACTTGAACCCGTCGATGTTCTGGATGTAGACGTTGCGCTCGGCCGCCGCCTTGTTCGCGAAGCGGAAGGCCGGCAGCGTCCCGCCCGTCAGTGGGTTGGCGATCGTGATCGGCGACCAACGCGCGGTCGGGTGCACCGAGTTGATGAAGTTGCGGTAGTCGCGCTGGATGTAGGTCAGGCTGAGCCGCATGTTCTTGCGCAGCTGGTGCTCGAGCGCGACGTTGAACTCGTCCACGCCGAGGTGGTCAATGTCCGAGTCGATGCTGTAGACCGGGAAGGTGTACCGATCGAACTCGTGCAGGCCGCCGCGCGAGTCCACCTCGTACGAGATGTAGTCGGTGTAGCCGCTCGTGGCGCGCTGCCAGGGGTTGAAGCTGGCACCCTCGTAGTAGCGGCCCCAGAAGCCCTTCATGATCGACGTGCCACGGCCCGTGAGGTCGAGCGTGGCGCCGAGGCGCGGCCCGAGGCCGAGCTTGGGCGTGTAGACCATCTTGTCGTCGTTGGGGCTGAACCCGCGGATGTGATCGAGGCGCACGCCGAGGTTGGCCGTGAGGCGGCCGACCTGCCACGTGTCCTGCGCGTAGTACGACTGGCGGCGGTTCTTGCCGTCGATCAGGTAGCCGTAGCCATAGGCCAGGTAGGGCTCCCCGAGGTAGTCGAGGTAGTACACGCCGTCCATGTACTCGAAGCGGCTCTTCGACTGGCTGCGCTCGATCTCGACCCCGAACTTGAAGTTGTGACGGCCAGCGGCCTGCGCGAACTTCGAGAGCGAGACGTTGAGCTGATTGCGGCCGCGGTCGGCGTAGTACTTGTACCCCGCGCCACCGGCGTAGAAGCTGCCGCTGTCGAGGTCGAGGCGCGCCGGTGTCGTGTCCTTGGGGTCGAGGTAGTAGTAGCCCCAGTAGCCCGTGAACTTGGCCTCGAGGAACGTGCTCGAGCCAAACACCTTGCGGTACTGGCCGTTCCAGATCGCTTCCGGCGAATCCTGGTTCAGCGTCTGCCGGTCAACCGAGTCGGTGCCCGCCAGGCCCGTCCGGCCCGTGACGTTGTAGTTGTCGAACTGCATCGAGGCCGTCAGGGTGTCGCTCGGCGTGAGCTGGAACGTCAGCTTGCCGTTGTAGCGGGGGCTGACTTCGGTGCGAATCGTGACCGGCCCGCTCGGATCCTGCTCGATCGCATACCGCTGGGCGCTGAACCACCAGAAGACCTTGTCCTTCTTCAGCGGGCCACCCATCTGGACCGTGAAGTCGTTGAGCTTCGTCAGGACCGACCCGCCCTTGAGCGAGGGGTTGGCCGTGTCGTGCTCGGCCTTGATGTTCTTGCCCGCGAGCCCGTCGTTGGTGTGGCGGATTTCGAACAGGCCCGAGTACTTGTTGCCGCCCGACTTGGTGATCGTGTTGACCACCGCACCTGAGAAGCCACCGTACTCGGCCGGCGCGCCGATACCGCCGACCTGCACCTCTTCGACGATGTTGAAGTTGAAGAACACCCACGCCGACCCGCCTTCGGGGTCGCGCGTGTCGACGCCGTCGATCAACAGCGAGTTGCCGTAGCTGGCGTCACCGCCGAAGCCCGACCCCCCGTTGACGCCCGGCGTGTAGTTGAGCAGGGCGGTGGCCGCATTGAAGTTGCCGAGGTTGATCGGCATCGCCTGCAGCAACTCCGACGACAACGTGTTGTCGGTGGCCGTGCTGGTGGTGTCGATGGTCGAGGCGTTGGCCGTCACGTCGACACTTTCGGCCATGCCGCCCACCTTGAGCGCGACCGGCACGGTGGCCGTCTTGCCGATGGACACGTCGATGCCGACACGGGTCCCCGTGCCGAAACCGCTCAGCTCGGCCTTGATGTCGTAGGCGCCGGGGTTGAGGCCGACGAACCGGTATTCGCCCCTGTCGTCGGTCACGGTCGACTGCGTGCCCTGACGTCCCGAGAGCGTGACCGACACGCCGGGCAGCACGCCGCCCTGCTCGTCGGTGACCTTGCCTTCGATCGTGCCGGTCAGCGACTGTGCCGAACCGGTCGCGGCCGCTCCGAGGGTGAGGAGGAGGGCCAGGAGAGTCGCAATGCGCTTCATGGTCGGTATCCTCCTACTTGCCCGGTGACTTCACGCGATCGTTGCTGGTCGAGTAGAGCGTGACGCCCAACCCCACCCCAACGGCCACGAGCGCGATGATGCCGGCCTTCGTCTTGAAGAAGCTGCCCGACCCGAGGTCGGTCTGGGGCTGCGCATCCTGCGACAACCGCGCGCTGCTGCGCGCCAGCGTCGTCGACTCGGCCGCCTTCTTGGCCGACGCGGCGATGCCGGGCCCCTGCTTCTGCAGCTGAACCTCCCCGGCCGCCGCCGGCAGGGGGGCAACGACGATCGCCACGGCCAGCGGCAACACTGCCAGCCACGATCGGCGTCCTGTATGCACCTGATGAGTCACTCGGTCCCTCCTCGTAGATAGACCCTGGGCCTTCGTCCGGCACAGTGCGAGCCGGGGAATCGGGGGAGCTCAAGCACAACG
>JAEUQQ010000714.1 GCA_016789685.1 Acidobacteriota bacterium
TGACCACGCAGGCGGGGGTGTACATCCTGCCGCCCTCGCTCGACCGCGTCGAGCGATCGGTGGTGGTCGACCCGGGGTTCTCGGTCGACCTTGGCACGATTGGCGGAGCGGCGTTCCTCGATCCGCGGACCATCCTCGTCGTTGGCGAGAACAAGAGCTACGTGATGGTGCGCGAGAACGACGCGGCCGACGCAGACGCGAACTTCCGCTACTTCCTCGAACCGGGCCCGTTTGACGATGCGGGGCGCGGACGGTTCACGACGGTGCGGGCCCGGCTGATGTTCTCGATGGCGACGGCCTTCGACCCAGCGACGAAGTCGGTGTTCACGATCACGGCGCCCAACGCAAAGTCGCGGCGGATCGTGGTCTCGCGCTTCGATCGCCGCGACATGACGCTGTCAGAGGAGTTCGTGCCGACGATCGACCCGGCATCTGGCCTGCGGCTGCGCGGTGAGGGACGGAGCCTCGACGAGCTGTTCATCACGGCCGCGACGGTGCACGAGGGGAGGCTGCATGCGCTGAGTGCGAACTTCGGCACGCTGCTGACGATCGACCTGGCGTCGCGGATGGTCGTGGCGGCCGCAACGATCCCCGGCCTGACGCAGCCAGTGGGCGTGGCGGTGACGCCGCGCGGCGTGCACGTGGTCTGCGCCGATGGGACGATGGTGGTGGCCTCACGGCCGCCAATGTAGGGGCGCATCATGATGCGCCCCTACGCCGGAGGCATCGGGCATTCACGGGGCCGGAGGCATCGGGCAATCACGGGGCCGGAGGCATCGGGCAATCACGGGGCCGGAGGCATCGGGCATTCACGGGGCCGGAGGCATCGGGCATTCACGGGGCCGGAGGCATCGGGCATCAACGGGCCGGAGGCATCGGGCATCAACGGGCCGGAGGCGTCCGGCAATCATCGGCCGAAACCATCGCGCAATCACGGTCGGAGCCATCCGGCAACAACCCGGTCACCTTCGCCAAATGTAGGGGCGCATCATGATGCGCCCCTACGCCGGATGAGGCGCCCCACACCGAAACCTTCGCGCAATCGCGGGGCCGACACCATCGCAAATCACGGGGCCGACACCATCGCGCAATCATCGGCCGGGAGGCCGGGCGACCACCGGGGCACCCTCGCCGAGGGGGCGCATCATGATGCGCCCCTACCGTTGCAGGCCGTGGCCGAGGGGGTACTGGCCGGGCAGCGCAATCGGCAGCTTGCCGGTGATCGGCGCCTCGCCCGCCAGGGCACGCGCCACCGCCCGTTCTGCGCTGTCGTAGAAGTCGTACGTCACCAGCAGCGTCGGCATGTCAGACAGAAACGACGCCGTGTAGGGATTCCCGAAGCACACGGTGACCATCGGCACCTGCCGCGCCGACGAGGCGCGCGACAGGTCGCGCAGCAGTTTCACCAGCTCGGCCCCGAGGTCCATCCGCCCGCTGAACGACGCCGTGCGCACGAACGTGCCGACGATGATCGCGTCGTACTTCGCGGCCATCGCGCGCACCAGCTCGAGTTCCGAACGCGTCGTGCGATCCGTCAGCTCGATCGCCGTCAGGTTCGGCCACCGCTTCTTCAACTCGGGAATCAGCGTCCGGCTCGGCGCCCCCATCCGCCACGTCGAGGGATAGTCGATCGACGACAGGTAGAGCACCGAGGCCGTCGCCGGGATCCTGAGCGGCACCTGCGACGCCTCGTCTTTCAGCAGCGTCACCGACCGCTGGCTCACCTCGTCGACCACGCGCTGGTGGGCGCGCGCGCCCACCACCGTCGCGACGGCGTTGAGATCCACCAGCTTCTGCCGGTGCAGGTTGAGCGAGGCCTTGGCGCGCAGGATGCGCTGCACCGACGCGTTGACCTGCTCGAGCGGAATCTCGCCCGACTCGACCGCCGCCTTGATTGCCGCGTGCGCCGCGACATCGTCGGGCGAATGCAGCAGCATGTCGTTGCCCGCCTTGATCGCCTTGACCGCGGCCTCGGCCGGCGTCAGCATGTTGGTGATCGCCTGCATCGTGAAGGAGTCGGTGTAGACCAACCCCTTGAACTGCAACTCGTCGCGCAGAAGCCCCGTCGCGATGCGCCGGCTCAGCGTCGCGGGCGCATTCGGATCCGGGTCGAGTGCCGGCAGCTCGATGTGCGCGGTCATCACCGCCTCGGCCCCGGCCGCGATCGCCTCCCTGAAGGGCGGCAACTCGACCTGGTCGAGCCGCTCGCGCGGCACGCTGATGATGGGCAGGCCGAGGTGCGAATCGACGTCGGTGTCGCCATGCCCGGGGAAGTGCTTGAGCGTGGCCATCATCCCGCCTGCGCGGAGGCCGCGCACGTACGCCGCGCCGAGCCGCCCGACGAGCGCGGGATCCTCGCCGAACGATCGCGTGTTGATCACCGGGTTGCGCGCGTTGTTGTTCACGTCGAGCACCGGCGCGAAGTTCACGTGGACGCCGATCGCCCGCGACTCGAGTGCGGTGATCCGTCCCGACTCGTACGCCAGTTGCTCGTCGCCCACGGCGCCGAACGCCATGTTGTTGGGGAACCGCGTGCCGCCCTTGATCCTGAAGCCGAGCCCGCCCTCGAAGTCGGCCGGATTCAGCAGCGGCACCGTCGCCAGCGCCTGCAGCCGGTTGTACATCGACGCCGCGTTGAGGGGATTGCCGAGCGTCACCGAGCCGTACGCGGGGTTGAGCAGCACGCTGGGCACGGCCTCGCTGCCGCCGAAGACGAGCATGCCGCCGACCTTCTGCTCCTTGACCAGCCTGGCCAGGCGCTCGAACTCCTCGCTGTCGGTCGCGATATAGCTCGACTCGAAGGTCGGCGTGAGCAACTGCCCCACCTTCTCGTCGAGCGACATGGCGGCAAACGTCTTCGTCACCCACGTTTCGGCGGCCTTGTCGAGCGTCCAGGGCGTCGCCGGGATGGCGGGCCCGGCGCCGGTGAGCATGGTTCCTGCAATGATCACGGCCGCAACGACAACGGCTGCCGGGAAAGCGGGCAGTTTTCGCATGGACATGGACGGCGATGGTAAATCCAGATTCCGAATTGGTAAAGCGACGCACGGTGCTCGGCTGGTCGGTGGGCGCGGTGATCACGGCCATCTCGGGCACGATGGCGACCCTGATCGGCGGCGCGATTCTCGCTCCCGTGCGGTCGCGGGCCGCGGGCCGCGCGATCGATCTCGGCCCGGCCGGTGACCTCGCCGACGGCGTCCCGCGCGAAGTGACGCTGCGTGTCGAACGCGAAGACGGCTACCAGCGCGTCGTCGAGCAGCGGACGGTGTACCTCGTGAAGGCGGGTGCCGAGGTGCGCGCGCTCTCGGCCACGTGCACGCACCTGGGCTGCCGCATCGCGTGGGACTCGGCGGGCAAGGAGTTCCGCTGCCCCTGCCACGGCGGACGCTTCGACGCACAGGGCCGCGTCACGGGCGGGCCGCCGCCGCGGCCGCTCGACACCGTCCCCACGCGCATCGACGGGGATCGCATCCTCATCGACCTGGCCTGAGCTTCCTGCGAGAGCACCCGACATGCGACACGACATCGATCGCGCGCCCACCGGCGCGGCGAGTGCCCCGGGCGACAGCGCGCACGGCGCGCCGCCCACCTTCACGGGATCGGCGCCCCAGCGCGCCGCCCAGTGGCTCGACCACCGCGCCGGCCTCAACGACCTCAAGCACCAGGCCCTTGACGAGCCGCTCCCGGCCGGCACCGGCTGGTGGTTCACGATGGGCAGCGTGCTGCTCATGCTGCTCGGCCTGCAGGTGGCGACGGGCGGCGTGCTCACCGCGTTCTACGTCCCGTCGCCCGATCACGCGTGGGACAGCGTGCGCCACGTCATCGATCGGGTGCAGTTCGGATCGATCATCCGCGACCTGCACGCCTACGGCGCGAGCTTCATCATCGTCGCGGCAGGCGCGCACCTGCTGCGCAGCTTCTTCTTCGGCGCCTACAAGGCCCCACGCGAGCTGACGTGGATCACCGGCGTCCTGCTGCTCGTCGTGATCATGGCCTTTGGCCTCACCGGCTACCTGTTGCCGTGGGATCAGCGTGCGTACTGGGCGACGGTCGTCACCATCAACATCGCCAGGAGCGCGCCGGGGCTCGGTGAGTTCGCGGCGACCGTGATGCGCGGCGGCGAACACCTCGGCGCCGCCACGCTGAGCCGCTGGTTCGCGGCGCACGTCATCCTCATGCCGATGGCGCTGCTCGGGCTCGTCGGCGTGCACATGATGTTGATGCGCCGCCATCGCATCTCGGGGCCGCTGACGCCGCCAGAGGACACGCGCGAGCATCCCTTCTTCCCCGGTCACGCCTTCAAGGATGCGGTCGTCGCCGGCGGCGTGTTCGTGATCCTCCTCGGGCTGGCCATCACGACCGACGCGCCGCTCGAGCCCATTGCCGATCCCGCCGACGCGAGCTACATTCCGCGGCCCGAGTGGTACTTCCTCTGGCTGTTCCAGCTGCTCAAGTACTTCCCCGGCAAGCTCGAGGTGCTCGGGGCACACGGCATTCCGGCGCTGCTGCTCGGCACGATGATCCTGCTGCCGTTCCTCGATCGCCGGCCCGAGCGCCGCTGGTGGAAGCGCCCCGTGGCGACGTCGATCGCGTGCGCGGTGCTGCTGATGATCGGCACGCTCACGGTGCTCGCGTGGCGCGACAAGCCGACGATGAGCGAAGAGGCGCGCATGTGGACGTACGAAACGCACGGCGGCGCGTGGATGGTGCAGCAGGCGGCGTGCACGTCGTGCCACGTCGAGGGAGGCTCGGCCGAGGTGTTCGCGACGATGCGCCCGCGCCGCGACGGCCTGTGGATCACCGCGCACGTCGGCGACCCGTCGGC
>JAEUQQ010000137.1 GCA_016789685.1 Acidobacteriota bacterium
CCATGGAGTAGTAGTCACGAAGCGCGTGCAGGCGCACCCATGGCGCGCGGTAGCTCCCGGCGGCGTCTGCCGCGCTCGGATCGCGATAGAGCGGCTGATGCTGGTGCCAGAGCCAGGCGATGTACAGCGCGGGCTTGACGCAGAACGCGAACGTCGGCGTGCGCACCTCGCCGTCCGGTGATGCCCCCTGCACCGTATACGCGACCTCGTCGCCCTCGGCGAACGGACCGAGTGGCGCCGTCCAGGAGCTGTTCACGGTGTCGTTGTGGTGCCAAGCCGCCGGCGTCGCACCCTCGCGCCGTGCGCCATCGGCGGCCATGACCTCCCACCGCACCGACACCGACTGCTCGGCGCCGATCGGCCACGTGCCGACCGTGACGTCGACGGTCTCGCCCGGGCTGACCCGCCGCGGCCGTCGCGGCGCGTCGACGGTGTCATGCCAGATCTCCATGGCGCCCTCCTTACGTTTCTCCGCCGACGCGCATCAGGCGATGGTCGTCGGACCAGCGCAGCGCTCGACGTTCCACGAGCAGGCCGACAACCCGGCCGCACGTGGCGGCATCACACCCGAACAGACGACACGCCTGATCCATCGTGAGGGCGAGCCCGGGCATCTCGCGGTACTCGCTCAGCACGCGGTCGAGCAATTGCGCATCGAGTCTGTCGTCGATGACCACGGCGCACCTCATGCCTCGACTCCCACGACCTGCCGTGGTGTCCACCGGCGCACGAGCTTGGCCAGTTCGATCACCGTGACCGGCCCCATCGCCACCAGCAGTGTCAGCGCGCAGTCGGGACCAGACAGCGGGCCAATCTCGAAGATGGCCTGCGCAGCAGGAATGTGGTGAATCCCGAGTTGCAAAAGAACCGAGACGACCACCACGCCCAGCAGCCTCACGTTGGTGAACGCGCCGACTTCCCAGAACAGGCGCGTCGTGCTCCGCGCCGCAAAGGCCCGGAACAGCTCGCCGAAGACGAGCACGGAAAAGGCGAGGTTGCGCGCCTCCACGAGGTCGCGGCTGTTGAGTGCCCACACGAAGACGCTCAGCGTGGCCACGGCTTGCAGCGCTCCCGTGCTCACGATGAATAGCCACTGCTCTCGTCCCAGCATCGGCTCGGCGGGATGCCGCGGCGGGCGCTGGAGCACGTCGTCTTCAGGTGGATCCACGACCAAGGCCAGGGCCGGCAGCCCATCGGTGACGACGTTGATCCAGAGCAGATGCAGCGGGAGCAGCGGCAGCGGCCAGCCCACCAGCGCGGCTACCAGCATGACGGCCAGCTCGGCGGTGTTGCCGGACAGCAGGTAGACCAGCGTCTTGCGAATGTTGTCGAAGATGCCGCGTCCTTCGCGAATCGCGGCGACGATACTGGCGAAGTTGTCGTCCGCAAGGACCATGTCCGAGGCCTCCCGGGTCACCTCCGTGCCCGTCAGCCCCATCGCGATGCCGATATGCGCCTCGCGAAGCGCCGGCGCATCGTTGACGCCGTCGCCGGTCATCGCCACGACTGCGCCCCGCGCCTTCCAGGCGCGCACGATGCCGATCTTGTCCTCCGGCGTCGCCCGTGCATGTACGCGCTCTTCCGCGGGGTCGGCGGTCGGCAGGATGCCGAGTTCCGTCGCAATGGCGCGCGCCGTCACGGGATGGTCGCCCGTGATCATCACGGTGGCGATGCCCGCTGCCCGGGCGGCGGCGACGGCCTCGATGGCTTCCGTGCGGGGCGGGTCGGCGATGCCGACCAGACCGAGCAGGGATGACTGGTCCGTCGCCCCAGCGGGCCCGACAGCCACCGCCAGCACGCGAAGGCCACGCGCCGCCATCTGGTCATTTGCTGTTGACGCGTGGTCCGTGCCCTGGCTGCACATCGGCAGCACGCTCTCGACGGCCCCCTTGATGTACCGGCGGCCGTCGGCGCGCTCGATGACCATTCGTTTCGTCGTGCTGTCGAATGGGGTTTCGGCGACGCGGGGACTCACACGCTCGATCTCACTGCGGTGAATGCCCCGCCCGGCTGCCGCGATGAGAATCGCGACCTCAGTCGGATCCCCAACGCCCCCGGCTCCGTCGGACCGCAGCTCCGCATCGCAGCAGGACGCGGCAGCGGCCAACAGCGCGTCGTGGTCCGCTCCCCAGAGTTCGCGCACCCGCATGGCCCCGGTGGTCAGCGTCCCGGTCTTGTCCGTACAGATGACCGTGGCGCACCCGAGCGTCTCCACGGCCGGCAGCCGTCGAATCAGCACGTGCCGTGCCGCCATGCGCTGCACCCCCACGGCGAGCGCGATCGTGACCACGGCCGGCAGCCCCTCGGGCACCGCCGCGACCGCCAGTGAGACCGCGGCCATGAAGACGTCGACAACCGACCAGCCGCGCAGCATGCCGGCGATGGCGACCAGCGCCACGATGCCGCCGCAAATGACGAGCAGCGTCTGACTGACCCGCGCCAAGCGCCGCTGCAGGGGCGTCACGGTGTCCTGTGCTGTCGCCAGGAGATGCGCGATCCGACCCAGTTCCGTCTGCATCCCGGTGGCCACCACCTCTACGGATGCCGTTCCAGTCGCGATCGACGTGCCCATGAAGACGGTGTCGTGGCGTTCGGCAAGAGCCGCGCCCGGTGCCGACGGACCCGCCCGCTTCGCTACCGGCGCACTCTCTCCGGTGAGTGCGGCCTCGTTCGTGGTCAGGGCATGAGCGGTCACCAGGCGGGCGTCGGCCGCCGTGATGTCCCCCGCCTCGAGGATGAGGATGTCGCCTGGGACGACCGCGCTCGCCGCCACCATGACGCTGGCGCCGTCACGGAGGACGCGGGCCTTCGGTGCGGTCATCGACCGCAGCGCCTGGATCGCTCGCTCGGCGCGATGTTCTTGCACGAAGCCGATGACGGCGTTGATGAGCACGATTGCCCCGATCGCGCCGGCGTCGAGGAACTCGCCGAACACGGTGGACACCACCGCGGCTCCGGCGAGCAACCAGATCACGGGGCTCGCAAACTGCCGGGCCAGCAGCACGACGCGAGACGTCGCCTGCTCGCGTCGAAGCTCGTTCGGGCCCGTCTGTGCGAGGCGACGTTGCGCCTCGCTCGACGAGAGGCCACGCGCGGCCGGTGCCATCACCGCACCGGCGTCAGACGTAAGGTTGGCGGTTTGCGGCCGGGTCACGACGACACCTCCGAATCCGGCTTCGTGGGCGACGGTGTAACGGGCAGGCCTCCCCCCGGGGGGGTGGCCCCACCACCAACGACCGGTGGCGCGTCCTGCTCGGGCATGGCCGCGTCGCTGGCGCCGCCAGCCGCAGGCGCACTGGCGGAGTCATCGCCGGGAACGTCGCTGACGAGCGGCGGGGGCGGCATCGCTCGGCGGACCTGCCCTCGGCGCCACATCGTGTATGCGGCCGGCAGCACGAGCAGGGTGAGCACCATGCAGGACCAGAGCCCGCCAACGACGGGCGCAGCCGTGCGTGCCGAGACGTCGGCGCCCACGCCCGATTCCCAGAGCAGCGGCAGCAGTCCGAACAC
>JAEUQQ010000713.1 GCA_016789685.1 Acidobacteriota bacterium
GTGGTCGTCGATCACCATCAGCGCGCCGGCCGAGAACGACGTGTCGATGCCGCCGGCCGCATTCGTGAGGATCACGCGCGTCACGCCGAGACGCCCCAGCACGCGCATCGCAAACGTCACCGTCTGCATGTCGTGCCCCTCGTAGAAGTGTGCGCGCCCCGAGAACGTCGCGATGCGGCGCCCGCCCTTCATCCCCACCACCAGCTTGCCCGCGTGCCCGATCACCGCGCTCGCAGGAAAGTTGGGAATGTCCCCGTAGGCGATGGCCGTGGCATCGTCGAGCGATTCGCCGAAATCCCCCAGCCCGGAGCCGAGCACGATGGCCGTGTCGGGGAACGTGCCGACTCGCTCCGTGAGCCACGCGGCCGCAGCGGACACGCGATCGAAGTAGTCCATGGGTATCGCCCCTTCTACAGCAGGAACCCGGCGATGGTCGCCGTGACGAAGTTCGCAAGCGTGCCCGCGAGCATGGCGCGCATGCCGAGCCGTGCCAGGTCAGACCGGCGCTCGGGCGCCAGCGCGCCGATGCCGCCAATCTGGATGCCGATCGAGCTGAAGTTGGCGAACCCGCAGAGGGCGAACGTCGCGATCGTGAACGACCGCGGATCGAGCGTCTCCTTCAGCGGACCGAGCTGCGAGTAGGCGACGAACTCGTTGAGCACCATCCGCGTACCGAGCAGGTTGCCGATCGTCGGCGCGTCGGCCCAGGGCACACCCATCGCCCACGCCACGGGCGCGAACACGAACCCGAAAATCTGCTGCAGGCTGATCCCGGCCAGGCCGAGCATGGCATTGAGCATCGCGATGAGCGCGAGGAACGAGATGAGCATCGCCCCGACGTTCAGCGCCAGGTGCAGCCCCTCGAACGTGCCGCGGCCCGCGGCGTCGATGACGTTGACGTCGGTCGACTTCACCTCGAGCTTCACGCGGCCCATGGTCTCGGGCACGCCGGTCTCGGGCACGAACATCTTGGCCATCATGATCGTGCCGGGCGCGGTCATGATCACGGCGGTCAGCAGGTGCTTGGCCTCGATGCCGAACAGGATGTACGCCGCCATGATGCCGCCAGAGATGTGCGCCATCCCGGCGGTCATCACGGTCATGAGTTCAGACTCGGTCATCTTCGACAGGTACGGACGCACGGTCAGCGGCGCTTCCGACTGGCCCATGAAGATGCTCGCCGCGGTGTTGAGCGACTCCGCCCCGCTGGCCTTCATGAACTTGTTCATGCCCCACGCGAACACGCGCACGATGAACTGCATCACGCCGAAGTAGTACAGGATGGCGAACAGCGCCGCGATGAAGATGATCGTCGGCAGCACCTGGAACGCGAACACCACGCCGTAGCGCGCGCCCTCTTCGCCCAGCGCCCCGGTCATCACCCGCGGCCAGATGCCCTTGTCGCCCAGCGGGCCGAACACGAACGACGACCCCGCCACCGAGAAGTCGAGCAACCGGTTGATCACGCCCCCGAGCGTCTCGAAGATCGTCTGCCCCACCGTCGTCTTGAGAACGAACAGCGCGAAGAGGATCTGCAGCGTCAGGCCCCAGCCCACCGTCTTGCGATCGATCGCCCCCCGGTTGTTCGACAGCAGGAAGGCGATCAGCATGATGACGATCAGCCCCACGAACGACTGCACACGCGGGAGGTTGCCGAAGTGCGCCACCGCGGCCAGCGCCGCCGCGGCCGCCACGCCGACGCCCGCCACGAGCGTGTCACTCGACGAGAACGCGAAGTTCGATCGGGGCGCAGCCCCGGAGTCGCGACGTGCCATGTGATCAACTCACCCTTTCGAGAACGAGCGGTCCCCGGGGGGATGCCGCGTCGCCGAGGTCGATTGCCTCGCGTACCAGACCGCTCACCTGCTCCACCGCCGCCGCATCGCGCCCGTGCACGTCGGCCAGCACATCGCCGGCCCGCACCCGGTCGCCGGGCGACACGCGCATCACCAGGCCCACCGCTGGATCGATGGCCTCGTCAGCCCGCGAACGGCCGGCCCCGAGCACCATCGCCGCCCGGCCGAGCCGTTCGGCATCGATCGACACGATGACGCCGTCGCGCGCGCAGGTGGCCGGTGCGACGATCGGCGCCCGCGGCAGCCGCGCCAGGTCGTCGACGATGCGCGGATCGCCATCCTGCCATTCGACCATGATGCGGAATCGCTCGAGGGCCTCCCCCGAGGCGAGGGCGCGCTCCACCCGGGCGCGCGCCGCGGCATCGTCGTCCGCAAGGCCGCCGCAGATCAGCATGCGCGACGCCAGCGCGGTCACGACGTGCATGAAGTCGTCGGGCCCGCGCCCGCGCAGCGCGTCGATGGCTTCCGCGACTTCGAGGGCGTTGCCGATGGCACGGCCGAGCGGCGCATCCATGGCCGTAATCAGCGCTTCGGCGCGCAGCCCGGCGCGCTGGCCCGTGTGCACCAGCGACGTCGCCAGGGCCCGCGCCTCGTCCAAGGTCTTCATGAACGCGCCGCGTCCGACCTTGACGTCGAGCACGAGCACGTCGATGCCCTCGGCGATCTTCTTGCTCATGATCGACGCCGTGATCAGTGCGAGGCTCTCGACCGTCGCCGTGACGTCGCGCACGGCGTAGAGCTTGCGATCGGCGGGCGCGATGTCGCGTGTCTGGCCGACAATGCAGCAGCCGGCCGCCTTGAGCGCCTGGCGCATGTCGGCATCGGTGAGCGCGGTGCGGAACCCCGGAATGGCCTCGAGCTTGTCGAGCGTGCCTCCCGTGTGGCCGAGGCCGCGGCCCGACATCATCGGGACGGTCGCGCCGCACGCCGCCACCAGCGGGGCGAGCACCAGCGAGGTCTTGTCGCCCACGCCGCCCGTCGAGTGCTTGTCGACGCGGGGCCCAGGCAGTTCCGACAGATCGAGGCGGTGGCCCGACGCGACCATCGCGTCGGTCATGACCGCCGTCTCGTCGGCCGTCATCCCGCGCAGCACGATCGCCATGAGCATGGCGCCCAGCTGGTCGTCGCTCCAGGACCCCGACGTGGCCCCCTCGACGAACGCGCGGATGGCGTCGGGAGGCAGGATCCCCCCGTCGCGCTTCACCCGGATGACATCGACGGCGCGCATCGGTGGGCGTGAGTATAAAGGAACCGACTATACTTTGCCGCGTTCGCCCACCCCGAGGACCTCTGCATGCGCCGCCGCTACGCCCTTGCTGCCGCCGCGTTCACGACCATCGGTGCCGCCGCGCTGTCGACCCTCGGCGCCCAGGCGCCGCCGGCGGCCGATCTGATCGTGCACAACGCCCTCGTGTACACCGTCGACGCCAGGAACTCGCGGGCCTCGGCGATCGCGGTCAACGGCTCCCGCATCACCTTCGTGGGCGACGACGCCGGCGCGCTCGGGCGGCGGGGCCCCTCGACCCGTGTCATCGATGCCGGCGGCCGGTCGATCGTCCCGGGCCTCCACGACGCCCATGGTCACTTCACCGGGCTCGGCGAGAGCCTCCAGCGGCTCGACCTGCGCGGCACGACCAGCTTCGCGCAGATCGTCGGGATGGTGAAGGAACGCGTGGGCAAGGCCGCGCCGGGCGAGTGGATCCTCGGGCGCGCGTGGGACCAGAACGACTGGGCCAACCCCGCCTGGCCAACCCGGGACGCGCTCGACGCGGTGTCGCCCAACAACCCGGTGTTCCTCACGCGGGTCGATGGCCACGCCGCCATCGCCAACACCCTGGCGCTCAGGATCGCCGAGGTGAGGAAGGCGACGCCCGACCCCGAGGGCGGCCGCTACATCCGCGATGCCGCCGGCAACCCGACGGGCGTGATGATCGACCGCGCCATGGGGCTGGTGGGGGCCCGCGTTCCCGATCCGACCCCGCGACAGCTCGAGGAGCAGATCCTCCTGGCCGACGCCGAGGCTCGCAAGCTGGGCCTGACGATGGTGCACGATGCCGGGGTGAGCCGCGACGAGGTCGAGGCCTACAAGCGGCTGATTGACCGTGGGGCCCTCCAGACGCGCCTCTACGTGATGCTCGGCGGGCCGCTGGCGCAACTCGAGCCGTTCTTCAAGGCCGGCCCGCTCACGAACTACGGCGACCACCACCTCGCGGTGCGCGCGATCAAGATCGGCGCCGACGGCGCGCTGGGGTCGCGCGGGGCCGCGATGCTGGCCCCCTACAGCGACGAACCGGGCACGTCGGGCTTCCTCACGACGCCCGAGGCCGAAATCTACGCCCGGACGTTGGCCGCGTCGAAGGCGGGGTTCCAGACCTGCATCCACGCGATCGGCGACCGGACGAATCGCGTCGTGATGGACGTGTTCGAGCGCGTGCAGCGCGAGGTACCGGGCACGCGCGCGCTCAGGATGCGGAACGAGCACGCGCAGATCCTCGACCCTGCCGAAATTCCCCGGTTCAAGGCCCTCGAGGTCATCGCCTCGATGCAGGCGACGCACGCGACGTCAGACATGCCCTGGGTGGCCACGCGCATCGGACCATCGCGCACCGACGCGGGCGCGTACGTCTGGAAGAAGCTGATCGCGGCAGGCGCGGTGCTGGCCAACGGCTCGGACTTCCCCGTCGAGGAGCCCAACCCGATGCTCGGGCTCTACGCCTCGGTGACGCGGCAAGATCGCCAGGGGCAGCCGCCCGGTGGCTGGATGCCCGCCGA
>JAEUQQ010000024.1 GCA_016789685.1 Acidobacteriota bacterium
CCTGCCCGAGAACCGCGGATTCACCGGTGGGAACGTGGCTGGCGTCGCCGGCGCGCACGGCGACGTCCTCGTCTTCCTGAACAACGACATGCGCGTCGAGCCCGACGCGCTGCGGCGCCTGGTTGAGGCCCTCGACGACGACCATCCCTGCGCGGGAGCCTGCGTCCTGAGCTGGGACGGCGCACGGATCGACTTCCTGCGTGGCACGGCGTCGTGGGAGGCCCGGGGCTTCCAGGAGCACTACGGCGAGCCGCACGGCACGCTGCCCACCCTCGACACCGATGCGACGTTCTTCCCCAACGGCGGCGCATTCGCGATCACGCGCGAGATGTACGAGCGCGCGGGTGGTTTCGATCCCGCATTTTTCGCCTACTACGACGACCTCGACCTCGGCTGGGGCGTGCGCCTGGCGGGTGGACACATCCGCGTGGTGCGCGACGCGATCGTCTACCACCGCCACGGCGCCACGAGTTCTGGCCAGCCGATCGGCCAGAAGCGGTACCTGCTCGAGCGCAACGCGCTCTGGACCATGGTGAAGCGCTACGGCGACGAAACCCTGGGGCGCGCGCTCGGTGCGGGCATGCTCCTCGCCGTCCGCCGGTTCGTGCACGACGCGGCCGTCACCGTCGCCCGCGATCCGCAGGGCGTGCCGACGCGGATCGCGCTGCGACGTGCCCCCATGGAACGACTGGCGGCGCTCGGCGAGGCCGTCCGCGGATTGCCGGCGACGATCGCGACCCGGCGTGCCCTGATGGTCCACCGGCGCGTGAGTGACCGGCATGTCGTGTCACGCATGGGGCGCACGCTCGAGGGACTCTCGTCGCGCACCGAGTATCGCGAAGCGCAGGCGCGCCTGCTCGAGATCCTGGGCCTCGACAAGGCGCTGCGCGGCCGCTCGCGCGTCCTGTTGCTCACGCACGAACCCCTGCGGAGCCAGATGTCGGGTCCTGGCGTGCGCGTGCTGGAGCTCGGTCGGGCGCTGGCGTCGGCGGGCGCCGCGGTCACGGTCGCGTCGCCGTTCGACTCCGACCTGCGTGAAACGGCGTTCACGATCGCACGCCACGCCGGCACCGACGATGCGGTGCGCGATCTGGCGGCCTTGCACGACGTGGTGGTCGTCCAGGGGTTCGCGCTCGACGTCTACCCCACGCTGGCCACCATGCCGCTGGTGCTCGTGGCGGATCTGTACTGCCCCTTCACGATCGAGAACCTCGAGATGCGCTCGGCGGCGCTGGCGGCCGCGCCGTCGGCGTCGGATGCGGCCCGCTTTGCGGCCGAGGCTGCCGGGGCCCTGGCCGCCCAGAACCGGCAACTCGCCCTCTGTGACTTCTTCATCTGCGCCAGTGAGCGTCAGCGCGACTACTGGCTGGGCGCCCTGCAGGCCATGGGACGCCTCACCCTCGGCGCGTACGGCGATGACCCGTCGCTGCGGTCGCTGATCGACGTCGTGCCGTTCGGGATGCCCGACCGGGCCGCCCCTGCAAAGACGCGCAGCGTGATGAAGGGGGTCATTCCCGGCATCGGGCCGGATGACACGGTGCTCCTCTGGGCCGGCTCGATTCTCGACTGGCAGGACCCGCAGTTGCTGATCCGCGCGGTCGCCCGGCTGCGCAAGACGCGCCAGGATGTGAAACTGGTCTTCATGGGCACGCAGCATCCCAACCCCGCCGTGCCGCCGATGCGTGCCGTGCCCGAGTGCATCGCGCTGGCGGAGTCACTGGGCGTGGCCAACACCCACGTGTTCTTCAACGACTGGGTGGCCTACGGTGAACGGCACGAGTGGTTGCTCGAGGCCGACCTCGGGGTCAGCACGCACCGCGACCACCTCGAGACCCACTTCTCGTTCCGCACCAGGATGCTCGACTACTTCTGGGCGGGCCTGCCCATGGTGGCCACGCGCGGCGACGTGTTCGCCGACGAGATCGAGGCGCACGGCCTCGGCCTGACCGTGCCGGCAAGCGACGAAGACGCCCTGGTGGTCGCCCTGACCACCATCCTCGGTGACGCCGACCTCCGCGCACGTAGTGCCGCGAACGTGCGCCAGCGGGCCGCGACCATGACGTGGAACACGGTGGCGGCGCCCCTGGTGCGCTTCTGCGCCAACCCGCGCCAGGCCGCCGACCGGCGCCCGGCCACTGAGGCCTTCCACCGCCGGCTGCGGTCGCAGTTCCGCCTGACCAAGTGGCTCAAGCGCACGGCGGTGCGGATGGGGATGTCAGACGCCAGGATCGACCAGTTGAAGCAGACGGCGCTCGTCAGGCAGGCCATGATCCTCCGCAATCGGCGCGCCTACGCGAAGGCGCGGCGGGGGTGAGCCGCATGGTAGGATCCGCAGGTTTACCGCCCGTCTGCCACGTCACCTCGTCATGAAGCTCACGCTCGTCATCCCCGTCTACAACGAGGCCGCCACCATCGCGGCGCTGATCGATCGCGTGCGCCAGGTGCCGGTCGACAAGGAAATCGTCGTCGTCGACGACTGCTCGCGCGACGGCACCCGCGACGTCCTGAAGCAGCTGCCGCCGTCTGACGACCTCCGGGTGCTCTTCCACGAGGTCAACCAGGGCAAGGGCGCCGCGCTGCGCACGGGCTTCAGGTCGGCCACCGGCGACGTCGTCGTCGTGCAGGACGCGGATCTCGAGTACGACCCGATGGACCTGCCGAAGCTCATGGCCCCCATCGCCGACGGCCGCGCCGATGTCGTGTACGGCTCGCGCTTCTCGGGCGGCGAGTGTCACCGGGTCCTGTATTTCTGGCACTCGATCGGCAACAGCGTCCTCACGCTGCTGTCGAACATGTGCACCGACCTCAACCTCACCGACATGGAGACCTGCTACAAGATGTTCAGGCGCGAGGTCATCCAGGCGATCACGGTCGAGGAGGATCGCTTCGGCTTCGAGCCCGAGGTCACGGCCAAGATCGCGAAGATGCGGCTGCGGATCTACGAGGTCGGCATCTCGTACTCGGGCCGCACCTACGAGCAGGGCAAGAAGATCGGGTGGAAGGACGGCGTGCGCGCCGTCTGGTGCATCCTCAAGTACAACCTCCTGCGATAGCGCCGCATGCCCACTGCCGACACCGGAACGCCGATCGAGATCTCGATCGTGATGCCGTGCCTCAACGAAGAAGACACTATCGAGGCCTGCATCGCGAAGGCGCAGGCCGGACTCGCGCGCCTCAATCGCTCGGGCGAGGTCGTGGTCGCCGACAACGGCTCGACCGATCGCAGCGTCGCCCTGGCCGAAGCGGCGGGCGCGCGCGTGGTGCACGTGGCCCGGAAGGGCTACGGCAGCGCGTACCGCGGCGGTCTCGCCGCGGCCCGCGGCGAGATCATCGTCATGGGCGACAGCGACGACACCTACGACTTCTCGCGGATCGACGCGCTCGTGCACCTCGTCGACCAGGGCGCCGACCTCGTGCTCGGGTCGCGCCTCAAGGGCGAGATCTCACCGGGCGCCATGCCCTGGCTCCACCGGTACGTCGGCAACCCCATCCTGTCGTTCACGCTCAACCTGTTCTACGGCACGCGCATCTCTGACACGCACAGCGGGCTCCGCGCCTTCCGCCGCGCGAAATACGAGTCGCTGCCCATCCGCTCGACCGGGATGGAGTTCGCCTCCGAGATGCTCATCCTTGCGGCGCGCGCGCACTGGACGATCGCCGAGACGCCCATCACCTACGCCGCCCGCGGAGGCGAATCGAAGCTGCGCACGTTCCGCGACGGCTGGCGCCACCTGCGCCTCCTGCTGCTCTACAGCCCGACGCACCTGTTCACCCTCCCCGGCTGGACGATGACGGTGACGGGCGCGATCCTGCTCGCGTCGCTGGCACGTGGCCCGATCCACCTGGGCGGCGTGTTCCTCGACTACCACTTCCTCTTCCTCGGGTCGCTCCTGGCCACGCTCGGCACACAGGTGCTGACGCTGGGTCTGTTCGCCAAGAGCTGGCGCCGGCCGCCGGCGTGGTTCACGCTCGAACGCGGCCTCGTGCCCGGCGCCATCCTGTTCTTCGCGGGCATCGCGATCAACGTCGGGCTGCTGATCGAGTGGCTGCAGTACGACTTCGGTCCGACGGGCCGCGCCCGGCCCGCCATCGTCGCCCTGACGCTCACGGTCGTCGGCGCGCAGATCCTCTTCTCGTCGTTCTATCTCGACCTGCTGCGCAGCACGCGGGAGGAATGGCGCCCAGACCTCGATGTCGACCGACCAGCCGATCGCGGCGATCGCGGCCGCTGACGTCCGCGTCTACTACCCGGGGGTCAGCCTCATCATCGCGGCGCGCAACGCCGCGCCGACGCTGACGGCCTGCCTGGCATCGCTGCGCGCGCTCGATTACCCCGACACCGAGATCATCGTCGTCGACGATGGTTCGACCGACGATACGATCGCGGTGGCCAGCGGCGCCGGCGTCCGCATCATCAGGGCCGACGGACGCGGCCCGTCGTTCGCCCGCAATCTCGGCGTCCGCGAGTGCTCGAACGAGATCGTCGCATTCACCGACGCCGACTGCGTCGTCCCGCGCCACTGGCTCAAGACGCTCGTCGATGCGCTGCGCACGTCAGAAGCCGGCGCCGTCGGCGGACCACAGCGCAACGTCTTCCCCGCCGGCGCCACCGACGATGCGCGCGACCTCGACGCCTTCTTCGCGCTCGCGTCGGTGATCGCCGAGTACACCCGCGGCGACGACACGGCGCGCGACGTCGATCACAACGCGAGCTGCAACGTCGTCTACCTGAAGCACGTCTTCGACGAGGCCGGAGGGTTCGCCGAGGGGCTGTTCCCGGGCGAGGACGTGGACCTCGACCTGCGCGTCCGCCGGCTCGGCTACCGCTGCCACTACGTGCCTGGCGCGTGGGTCGAACACCATCGCCCGGGCACACGCGAGTGGTTCGCGCGCATGATGCGCCGGTACGGTCGCGCGCAGCGCGAGATCGTCGAACGCCACGGCCGGTTCCGGGCCCTGCACTACGTGCCGATGGCGCTGGTGCTCGCCGCCGTCGCGCAGGCCCTGTTGATCCCGCGCCGCACGCGCATGTGGATGTTCCTGGCCGACGCCGCGCTCGGCATCGGCGCGCTCGGCCTCCTGGCGAAGAAGGTGCCGCCCGATCGCTGGGTCGCGGTGATGCGTTACGCGACGATCGCGCTGCGCGAGTGGATGATCGGCTACGGCGAAGGCCTGAAGCGGCCATGACCGACGTCCTGGATGTCGAACGGGCGCACGAAGACCAGTGGTACCGGCGGGTGATCGCCGAGGGGTTCTTCGAGCGCGAAGGCTTCAGGCAGCTCATCGCCGCCAACCTCGCGTCGCTCGAGCGGCTCGTGCCGGTCGGGCCCGATACGCGCGTGCTGTCGCTTGGATGTGGTTCGGGCGAGTACGAACGCCGACTGGCGGCGCGATGCCGCTCGGTCGTCGGCGCCGACCTGTCGCCCGTCGCCATCGACTACGCGAACCAGCGGGCGCGCGACGAGGGGCACGACAACCTGACGTTCGTGTGCGGCCCCGCCGAGACGCTCGACGTCGCCCCGGCGAGCATCGATCTCGTCGTGATCTTCGGCGTGATGCACCACCTGAACGCCCAGCAGCGCGCCAGCGTGTCTGCACGGGTGCTGCAGTGGCTCGTGCCAGGGGGATGGTGCTACGCACGCGACCCCAACGCCCGCGGCCTGCTGCGGCGCATCGCCGGCCCCTTCGCGCGGCGTGACGAATTCCACAGCCCCAACGAGGCGGCGCTCGATCCCGATCGCATCCTCGCCGAATGGACGGCCGCCGGCTTCACCGAGACCAGGCTCGACTACACCGACGTCGTCGGCGGTCCTCTGCCGTGGATGCTGCCGGTATCATCATCGCTGCTGTGGAACGCCGTCTTCGCCATCGATCGCGCGTGGCTCGCCGTGCCGCCGCTGCGCCGCCTCGCCTCGCAGTTCGCGATCGCGGGCCGGCGCCCCCGTTGACCATGCGCACGCCCGCCGAGGAATGCTCGTGCTGACGCCCGGCCCCGCACGTACGCGTGACTACATCGGCGTGGCGCTGCTCGTCGTCGTCATGCTCGGCTCGCTCGCGATGCTCTTCGATCGTACGTGGAAGCGTGGCGAACGCCTGTCGCCGGCCGACCTCGTGCTCACCACCTTCCCGTGGGCGGCCGACACCACGCGCATCACGCCGAAGAATCCCGTGCGCAGCGACGAGGCCTACTACTTCCAGCCGATTGGCGTCACGCACTTCGCGCGGTTACGCCACGGCGACTTCCCCGACCTCGACTCGTCGATGCTGTCGGGCATCCCGGCCTTTCACCACGGACTCGACGTCGGACGGGCCTACTCACCGCTCAGCCTGCCGTTCTACTTCTTCGCCAACGACGTCGCGACGACGCTCTATGCGCCGCTGCGCCTGCTCGCCGCGGCGCTGTGCATGTGGTGGTGGCTGCGGTGGATCGGCACGGGGCGCATCGGCGCGATCGCCGGCAGTGTCGCGTTCGGACTCAACGGCGCGTTCATGGTGTGGCTGTCGTCGCCGCAACCGAACGTCGGGCTCTTCCTGCCGCTGCTCGCGCTCGGCGCCGACCGCATCGTCGAGCGTGCCGACCGCCAGGGGGTGGCGATCTTCGCCGTGGCGCTCGGCATGATGTGGATCGGCGGCTACACGCCGACGCTGATCCTCTCGTCGGCAGCCGTAGGCATGCTGATCGCCGTCGCGCTGCTGGCCCGCGTGCATGGCGCCGGCGTACGTGCTGCAGGCCTGCCGCTCGTGCTCCTGGTGGTCGCCTCGGTGCTCGGCCTCGCGGTTGGTGCCGTCGCGCTGTTTCCCACCATCGCCAACATCGCCTCGTCATCGATCGTGAGCCGGACGATGTCGGACACGTTGCCCTGGCAGAACGCGGCGACCTTCGTGCTGCCCGACTTCTGGGGAACGCCCATCAGGCAGAACTGGTGGTACGCCGGGGCCGGCAACTACTCGGAGTTCGTGAGCTACCTGGGCGTGACGACGGTCGTGCTGGCCGGTGCGGGGATGGCCGCCGCGCTCGGCGCGCGCGACCGGCGGTTGCTCGCGGTGGCCGGTGTGGCGCTGTTTGCCCTGGCGGCGATGTATGGCGTGCCTCCGGCGACGTGGCTCTCGTCGGTGCCACCACTGCGGCAGGTCAACCCGCATCGCTGGCACGTCGTGCTCGCGTTCGCGCTCGCGACGATGGCGGCGGGGGGCGTTGATGCGGTGATGACGGCAGAACCCGGCTCGCGCACGCGTCGCGTCGGGGTGCTGGCGGGGATGGCGCTGGCCGCGATCGTGGCGTTCGGCATGGCAGGTCTTGCGCTTCGTGAACACCTCGACGACATCAGGCGGCTGGGCCTGCAGGCCTTCGAGCGGGCGCAGATCGTGCGGGCCGCGCAGTTGGCCGGGGTGGCCATCCTGCTGGCCACCGTGGCGGCGTGGATCCGTCCGCTGCGCGCACTGGCCGGGGCGGGGCTGGTCGTCGTCATCGCCATCGACCTCGTGAAAGGCGCGTACGGGTTCAATCCCACCCTGCCGCCAGGCCAGATCTTCCCACCGACGCCGGCCCTCGAGCGCGTGCGCGAGATCGCCGGCGATGGCCGTGTCGCGTTCTCGGCCGAGGCCGACACCGCGTGGCCGACGCACGTCTGGGGGGTGTACGGGCTGCAGACCGTCGACGGGTTCGACTTCTACGGCGACCCGGCGTACCAGCAGTTCATGCAGCGTGCGTCGTCGCGTCCGGAGGAGCCCGCGGGCTGGGCGTACGTGGAGCCAGGCCCGCCCGAACGGCTGCGGGTGCCGCTCCTGAACCTGCTCAACGTGACGGCCATCGCGACGCCGCCGCTCGACGCCGTGGCGCGTGGCGTGGGCTACGCCCCGCTCGGCGAACTCGTGGACGGCCGTCGTGTCGAGCAGCCGTTCACGGGCCGCTTCAACGGCCTGCGGTCGATCGACGTGCTCACGGCCACCTACGGCCGCTACAACGGTGGCACGTTTCGCGTGTCGCTCGAGAACGACGCGCGCGCGAGGCTGGCCACGCGCGAGATCGATGCCGCCATCGTCCCGAGCAACGAGTGGATGCGCCTCGAGTTCGCGCCGATCGCCAACTCGGCGGGCCAGCGGTTCTGGATCGTGATCGAGGCGCACGGCGCCACCGTCGATCGCGCGGCCACGGTGTGGATGACCGGCGAGCCGGTGGAGGTGTCACATCGCGCCGTCGTGGATGGACGTCAGGATGCGCGGAGCGTGTGGTATCGCACATTCTCGTCGGCCCCGGAGCGCATCCCCGGCGCCACGCTCGTCGACAGCGGCGCGCTCAACGTCTACCGCGGCACGGGAGCGATGCCACGCGCGTGGTGCGTGGGCCTCGTGGAGATCGCCCCACTCGACCAGCATCTCGATCGTCTGGTGAACCCGGCGTTCGACCCGCGGCAGGTGGCGGTGCTGCCGGCCACGCCCGCGCACCCGGCCAGCGACACGGCCCATGTCGTCTCGATTGATCCTCCCGACGGCGACGCCCGGCGCATCCGGGTGGACGCGCCAGATGGCGGCCTCCTGGTGGTTTCGGAGCGGTTCCATACCCGCTGGTCGGCCACCGTGGACGGGATCGAGACGCCGATCCTGCCCGCAAACCACCTGCTGCTGGCCGTCGCCCTGCCCCCCGGCGCGCGCGACGTCGTCCTGGAGTTCCGCGACCCCACACGCCGCCCGGCCGAGGTTGTGACAATTCTGGCGCTTGCTGGTATCGTCCTTGCTCTACAACGCCGCGGCTGACGCCCCTCCCCCAGGCGGTGCGGGACCACTGGCCGTTCTTGCGAGGGTTTTCGTGAGAATTGAGGCTGGTCGCCCGGCACCAGGCGTGGAACGGGGCTGTCGCGCGGATTACAACAATGAAATTCCGACAGACAGTTCCGTGTGTCGTGCTCGCCGGGATCGCCGCCGCGCTGATGACGTCGTCCCCGGCGGTCGCCCAGACGTTCGACCTGCAGCCGATTAGCGCCGGCCCTCCCGGGGCGGTGTCGGCGCAGGCGGGCCCCGGGTTCGTGGCCGGCCGCGACTTCGCGACCGAGGTCATCGGCGACCCGTGGGACTTCGAAGAGGCGACCGACTACAACTACGCCTATTCGATGGACGACTACACCGGGACGCCGGCGTTCCAGAGCCTGCCGACGGTGGCCAACGGATATTTCCGCGGCATCGCACGCACGAGCGTGCCAAAGGTCAGCCTGCAGTTCGAGGGCGTCGTTGGCGCCTTGAACAGCGCCTATCGCACCGGCGTCAGGTACCCGATTGACGCCAACCGCTACCGGGCACTCGCGTTTCGCGTGCGGCGGTCAGTGCCGATGGCAACGGGCGAGCTGCTCACGGCGCTGTGGTTCACGGGCACGGTGCGGAGCGGCGACACGTCCGGGCTCCAGTATTTCGGCGCGACCGGTTACAACCCCTTCACGAACCGCTACGAGAACCAGATGCCGGTTGGCGCGCAGGGCAGCGCCAATCAGTGGCAGATCTACAAGGTCGACCTGACACGCGGTACGATCCAGATCAAGTCCGGGCAGCCGTGGATCAACACCGTGCGCGGGATCGAACTGTACGTCGGTCGCGACCAGTCGCTCGTCGGCGCGACGGTGGACCTCGACTGGGTGCGGCTCTACGAGCCAGGCTCGGCGACGGCCTCGCTGTCGTTCACGGGATTCAAGACGGGCCCCGCCATCACGCTCACGGCGCGCCACACCGAAACGGGCGACACCATCCAGATCTTCCCGGACGACGGGACGTCGGAGACGAAGTTCGCCAACGGCTCGTTCACCTGGGACTACTCCTTCCTGCCGCCGGGCACGTGGACCATCACCGCCACGGGCCTGACCGCGTCGAATCAGAATCGGACCATCACGCAGACGCTGGTCATCGATGCCCCGCCGGTGCTGTCGGTGGTTGAACCCGACGTCAAGGGGGGGCGCGACTTCGCGCGTGCGGTCATCGGCGACGCGTGGGACCTGTCGAATCCGGAAGATGTGAGCCGCTACGGGCGGCTCCAGCAGATCACGAATCCGAGCTACAGCGACAACGGCCTGACGGGCGGCACCACCGGTGGAGCCGGCACGCCGTGGGGCAGCGATTCCTCGGTGATGTTCCTCGATGACGCCGGCAAGCCTGTCGGCAGCGAATTCAAGATCGACGCCGACACGTACTACCGGCTCTCGTTCACGGTCGAGCACACCGATCGCCACGACCTGACGGGCCTCCAGTTGCTCAGCGACGAGTGGGGCAGCGTGGTCAGGGTCATCTGGCGTCCGCCGCACGCGCCAAGCTATACCGACATGCAGGACCTGGTGATCCTCGACGGCGGTCCGCAGGAGTTCGCGATGGACCTCCGCGAACTCACGCACACGGGTCCCTCGGGCGAACCTGGCCTCGAGCCGCACTCGCAGTACCTCTGGCAGGGGCAGATCGGCACGTTCCGGATCGATCTCGAGGAAGCCAACCGCGTGCGGTCGTTCAAGCTCTCGAACGTGCGGCTGGCGACCGACGATGAACCGAACGGCAACGGGTTCTTCGTCATCCGCTGGCGCACGCCTGATGCGACGTACTCGCGCGGCCTGGCTGACGCGGCCGGCAGCGATGCAACCGTGAGGCTCTACTGGGACACCGATCGGGTCGCCGGCAACGGCCGCACGCTAATCACCCAGGGCATCAATGCCGCCACGGGCGCGTACTCGTGGAACGTGGCCGGCCTCGTGCCCGGCGCCTACTGGATCTACGTCGAGGTCACGGACGCGGCAGGCAACACGCAGGGTCGCTACTCGTCGGGGCCGCTGCGCATCCGGACCACGTTTGCCGCGCCGACCGACAACGACAGCGACGGCATGAGCGACGCCTGGGAGTCGAAGTACGGCGTGTCATCGCCGACCGATGATCCTGACGAAGACGGGGTCAACAACCGCACCGAGTACCAGAACGGCACCAATCCGCTGCTCTCGAACACATGGACGCTGCCCGAGGGCTCTACGGGGTTCTTCACCGAGCGCCTTGCCCTGGCGAACCCGGACGACTTCGACGCGGGGGTGTCGATCTCCTACCTGCGCGACGACGGTTCGCCGCCGGTGGTGCGCGACTACATCGTGCCCGCGAAGGGACGCTTGAGCGTCGAGGTCAACAGCGTGAGCGGCCTCTCGTCGACTGCGGTGTCGGCCGTGCTCAACACGATGTCGGCCGGCATCATCGTCGAACGGACACTGTTCTGGGGCGACCTCTACTACGGCGGGCACACGGGCAAGGGGCTCACGGCGGGCCGCACCAGCTGGTACCTCGCCGAGGGCGACGCGAACGTGTTCGACACGTTCATCCTGCTCGCCAACGGCGGCACGCAGTCGGCAGTGGTCACGGCCACGTACCTGCTCGAGTCGGGCCAGACCGTCATCCGAACCTACAACGTAGGCGCGAAGCAGCGCGTGACGATCTTCGCCAACGACGTCGTGGGCGACAACGGCGTCGGCCTGCGCGGCAAGTCGTTCTCGACCACGATCCAGAGCACGGCACCGATCCACGTCGAGCGCGCGATGTACTACACCACTGGCGGGCGGTTCTGGAACGTCGGCCACGGCAGCGCCGGCGTCTCTGATCCGTCACCGTCGTGGTTCGTTGCGGAGGGCCACACTGGACCCTTCTTCGACGTCTACCTGCTGCTCGCCAACCCGACACCGAACCCGGTGACCGCGACCGTCCGCTACCTGCTGCCCGGGGGCCGCTCGCTGACGCGCAGCTACCCGCTGGCGCGCACGAGCCGCAAGACGCTCCTCGTCGACCAGGAACTGCTGGATCTCGATCCGACGCTCACCGAGACGGACGTATCGGCCGAAATCACGGCCACCGGCGACATCATCGTCGAGCGCGCGATGTACTGGCCGTACGACTTCACGCAGTGGTACGAAGCGCACGCGAGCGCCGGGATCACCGCGACCGGCGTGCAGTGGGGCCTGGCCGAGGGCGAGTACGGCGGTTCGCGGGCCTTCGACACCTACGTCCTGATCGCCAACCCCTCGTCGCAGAACGCCAACGTGCAGGTCACGTTGCTGCGCGGCGCGGGCCTCGCGCCCATCACGCGCACGGTGCTCGTCGAGGCAAACGGCCGCGCGACCGTGTCGGCCGGCGAGTTCGTCGCACTGGGATTGCAGTCTGGCGAGAAATTCGGGGCACTGGTCACGTCGACCAACAACGTCCCGATCGTCGTCGAGCGTGCGCTCTACTGGAACGGCGGTGGCGTGTTCTGGGGCGGCGGGACCAACGAAACCGCGGTGAAGATCCGGTAGAAGGCGCGCTACGCGCCCTGCGGCATCAGCGCGATACCGCCAGGGTGAAACAGGGCCCGACCGGATGGTCGGGCTCCTCGGTTCCGATCTCGATCGACGTGAACCCCGCGTGTCGCAGGCACGCCAGCAGGTCGTCGCGCGTCATCCAGTGGGCGTGCGGCACGAGCCCGCCGGCAAATGTCGCCTGCTGCAACAGGTGCCCGTACTCGAAGCGGTGCTGCGTGTAGCGGAAACCCTCGAACTCCGCCGACGAGGCGCCGGCGAATCGCTGGGCCGATCCACTCCCGGGCACTCTCTGGGCGTCGTAGTAGTGCGTCCAGATCACCGCCCGGCGCGCCACCCTGGCCATCAGGTGCACGACCATCGCGGGCTCGGTCATGTGGTAGAGCACGCCGTTGGCAAAGCAGGTGTCGAACTGCTCGCCGCTGTCGCGCATGTACGTAATGAAGTCGCCGAGCAGGTAGTGCACGCGGTCGAGTCCGAGCACCTCCTTCGCGATGAGGCACTTCATGAACGCCCGCGCGTTCCCCTCGATGGCGATCACCTCGCGCGCGCCCTGCTGCTGCGCGATGTAGCTGTGCCCACCTTCGAGGGGGCCGAGTTCGAGCACGCGCTGGCCAGACACCCCGCCCAGGCGCTCGAGCGCCCACAGCACGCGTGGGTCGTCGAACAACGGCATGGCACCTGCCAGCAGCGGCGGACCCGCCGCTGGAAACCCGGAGATCCACTCACCCTTGAAGAGGTCGACGGCCTGCTGTGCCGAGGGCATGCCGCCCACGAGTGCCGGCCCATGCTCGAAGGCCGGGCGTTCGGCCGGCGCTGGTTCGTGTCCCAATGCGGCCGCCACGACGGCCCTCAGCCTGGTCAACATGCGGCGTGATTGTAGCGCGACGGCCACCGGCGCGGACGCGCACCCAGGCCACCCACGTGCCCCTGGGCACACCTCTCAGGCCGGCGTCAGCACGTCGCGCAGCGCGACCACGGTCGCCGGGCGCAAGGCCGGCTGGGGCGCGAGTGCGGCCATCACGCCGGCCCCAAACGCCGCCGGGACGTCGGGCCGCAGCTCCGCCAGCGACTTCGGCGGCGACATCAGCATCGCGCCCAGCAACTGCGGCAGGGTCGGGGCGTTGAACGGCAGGCGCGACGAGGCCATCTCGTAAATCAGCACGCCCAGCGTGAAGACGTCGCTGCGCTCATCAGACGGCTGGCCCATCAGCAACTCGGGCGCCACGTACGGCACTTCCATGTCGAGCGGCCCCGTGCCGCGCAGCGACGATTCGCTCAGCGTCGAGAGCAGGTCCTGCACCTGGCAGATCCCCGCCGACGACACGAGCGCGCGTTCGCCGTACTCCTCGTCTGGCGTGACGCGGATGATCTCGGGACTCAGCCCGCAGATCCCGCCGCCCTTGCGCCGCAGCGCGATCGTCGCGCCGACGATCTGCCGCGTGAAGGCGCGCAGCACGTCCCACGGCAACGGCCCCTCGCGCGTGAGCCGCTCGCGGAGGCTCATGCTGTCGACGAGTTCGGTGACGACGTAGACCACGTCGCGTTCCTCGCCGTAGTCGCGCACCTGCAGCACCGAGGGATGCGGCACCTGCAGCGCACGCGCTTCGCGCAGGAAGCGCTGGCGGGCGGCATCCCAATTGGCCGACGCCGCCCTGCGCAGGGTGCGGATGGCGACCGGGTGATCGAGGGCCCGGTGCTTCGCCGCGTAGATGTCGCTGCCGAGACGTCCGCTGCCCAGCCGCTGCTGCAGCTCGTACTTGTTGAGGAAGCTCCACGGCTCGAGCGCGGCGAACTCGCCGGTCGTGACACTCGCCGCCGAATCGCGCCCGGCCAGCGCGCGCGCGAACGCGGCGACCGAGTCGAATCGGTCGCCGGGCGACTTCGCCATCGCCTGCCGCACGACCTCGTCGACACGCGGCGGCACGTCCGGGCGCTCGGCGTGGATCGACGGCGGCTCGTTCTGCAGGTGCTGCGTGGCGATCGCGATCGGATCGGGCGCGTCGAACGGCGGATGCCCCGTCAGCATCTCGAAGACGACGGCGCCGAGCGAGTAGATGTCGCTGCGGTGGTCGGTCGGCTCACCACGCAGCTGCTCGGGCGGCGCGTAGGTAATCGTGCCGAGGAACTCGCGATCCACCGTGAGCCGCGTGCGCGTCGCCTCGGCAGCCGTCGTCGTGTCGCGGATGTTGGCCAGGCCGAAGTCGATGACCTTGTAGATCTTCTCGCCCGTCTCGAACCGGTGCGAGACGAGGTTGGCCGGCTTCAGGTCGCGATGCACGACTCCGCGATCGTGCGCGAGTTGCAGGGCTCCGGCCACGCTGCTGATGATGTGCGCGACGGCCGCGAGATCGAGCGTGCCGACGACCGACAGCTCCTTGCGCAGGCTCGGGCCGTTGAGCAGTTCCATGACCAGGTACGGCCGCTCGTCGGTGTCGAGGTCGAAATCGAGAATCGACACGATGTGCGGGTGGCGCAGTTGCGCGCAGGCGCGGCTCTCGCGCAGGAACCGGTCGCGCAGCGCCTGCAGCGCATCGTGCGTGCGGGTGCCGCGCTGCATGACCTTGATCGCGACCTCGTCGCCGAGCAGCTTCCGCCGGGCGCGGTACACCTCGCCCATCCCGCCCTCGCCGAGCAGGCTCAGGATCTCGTAGCGCCCGTCGATCAGCTGTCCCTGCGCGAACATGACTGGCCCATTGTAGTCCGCACCCACAGGCGGCGCTTGGCACGCGGCCGAACCGAAGCGATAATGCAGCGCTCCGCTTCCCACGAGGTTCCCGTCGATGTCCATTCGCCGCCGCACGAGCGCCCTGCTGGGGCTCGCGCTCTTCGCCTTTCCGATGATTGCCGACGCACAGCCCGCCGCACCCGTCTCTCCCATCGTCTTCACGCTCCGGTTCGCGGCCGCCGCCACGCACTACGTCGACGTCGAAGCCGTCGTCCCGGCCGGGCGCCAGCCGAAGGTCGAGCTGATGATGGCCGTCTGGACGCCGGGTTCATACCTCGTCCGCGAGTACGCGCGGCAGGTCGAGCAGGTGGTCGCGACCGACGCCAGCGGCACCGTCCTGCCCGTGTCGAAATCGGCCAAGAACCGCTGGACGGTGACGACCAACGGCGCCGAGCGCTTCACCCTGGCCTATCGCGTCTACTCGCGCGAGATGTCGGTGCGGACCAACTGGGTCGATGCGGGCATGGGCATCCTCAACGGCGCCGCGACGTTCATGACGCTCGTCGAGAAGGGTCCGCGTCCGCACGAGGTGAAGATCGAGCTGCCGCCCTCGTGGAAGGACGTCGCGATGGCGCTGCCCAACGGGTCTGGCGGCGCACGTCACTTCGTCGCCGCCGACTTCGACACCCTCGTCGACTCGCCGATCATCGCGGGCGACCTGGCCATCTACCGCTTCGACACGGGCGGCAAGCCCCACTGGCTCGCCAACCTCAACGAGGCCGGCCTGTGGGACGGCCCCCGCAGCGCCACCGACACGCAGAAGATCGTCGAAGCCAACCTGAAGCTCTGGGGCAGCCTGCCGTATCCCCGCTACGTCTTCATGAACGCCATCGTCGAGTCGGGCGGCGGCCTCGAGCACAAGGACTCGACGCTGCTCATGACCAACCGCTGGCGCACACGCACGCGGAAGGCCTACCTCGGGTGGCTGGGCCTCGTCTCGCACGAGTTCTTCCACGCGTGGAACGTGAAGCGCTTCCGCCCGGTCGAACTCGGCCCCTTCAACTACGAGGCCGAGAACTACACGACGGGCCTGTGGATCAGCGAAGGGTTCACCGACTACTACGGCGACCTGATGGTGCGCCGCGCCACCCTGTCGTCGCGCGACGAGTACCTCGAGGAACTCAGCAACGTCATCCGCGACCTGCAGACGACACCGGGACGGCAGGTGCAGTCGGCCACGACCTCGTCGTTCGACACGTGGATCAAGCAGTACCGTCCCGACGAGAACTCGCCAAACACCGCGATCAGCTACTACACGAAGGGCGCGGTCATCGGCTTCGTGCTCGACGCGCACATCCGCGCGCTGACCAGCGGCGCGAAGTCGCTCGACGATGTGCTGCGGCTCGGGTTCCAGCGCTTCTCGGGGCCAAGGGGCTTCACGCAGGCCGACTTCCGCAAGACGGCGAGCGAGGTGGCGGGCACCGACCTGACGGCGTGGTTCGCGAAGCACGCCGACACGACCGACGACATCGACTACACGCCGGCGCTCGACTACTTCGGCCTGCGCTTCAAGCCCACGGCCGACCCGCGCGCCGACAAGGGCTGGCTGGGCGCGACGACGAGGAACGACGATGGGCGTCTCGTGATTTCGCAGGTGCGCCGCGGCACGCCGGCGTTCACCGCAGGCCTGAACGTCGATGACGAGATTCTCGCGATCGGCGACTTCCGCGTGCGCGCCACGCAACTCGATGCCCGGCTCGAGCAGTACCGCCCCGGCGAGACGGTGACGGTGCTCGTCGCACGTCGCGACCAGCTGAAGCGCATTGACGTGCCCCTCGGCGCCGAACCCGTGCGCGGATGGTCGCTCGAGGTGCGCGCTGACGCGACGCCCGAACAGCAGGCGCGGCTCAAGCACTGGCTCTGGGAGATGTGAACGGCACCAGGCGGCGGCGGTGACAACGGCACGGCGCGGCGCGGCACCGGCGCGCTGCAGCGGCTGGCGGTGCCGTGTATCGCTGGCCACGCCGACATGCGGCGCCGCACGCGACGCCGGGGGGCGTGGACGCGACCGTGCGCAGCAGCCGACGCATGGATCCGGAATCCCCCTCGGAGCGGCCGATCACGCCGCGTTCCCTCGCGGCGCACCGGCTGCACCGCGCAGAGGGGGATTCCCGGCTGCGGAGCCTGAGGTCGCGGAAACGGCCCCCGGTGGCGCCGCGCCGCGCACCGCGACACCGCGACACCGGACGCCGCCCACGCCGCGTGAGGGGACACACCCGCTGCCCGGCGAGGGATCAGCCCGTGATCTTGTCCCACAGGCTGCGGAAGAAGCCCTTGATCGCGCGCTTCGCGTCTTCAGAGAACGAGCCGTCGTGAATCGTGCACGTGTCTGACGGCAGCGGGTCCCGTGCCTTGAAGTACTCGGTGTACTTCGGGCAGCCCTTCACCGGCTTGCGGTGCGTGACGCGGCACAACTCCATCCCCTCGACACCGTTGGGGCGCGTGAACTCGCGCGGCTTCGTGACACCGGCCGAGCGCTTCATGAAGTCGGCCCAGATGGGCCCCGCCAGGCGCGCCCCGAACGCACTCCGCCCCATCGTCTTCGGCGTGTCGTGTCCGACCCACACGACCACGACCAGCGACGACGAGTAGCCCGCGAACCACGCATCCTTGAAGTCGTTTGTCGTGCCCGTCTTCCCCGCCACCGGGAAGCCGATGCCCCAGGCCCGCACACTCTCGCCCGTGCCGCGCTCGACCACATCGCGCAGCATCGACGTGACCTGGAACGCGACCTCGGGCGACAGCACGCGCTCGCGTGAGGGCCCGACCGACAGCGCCACGTCGCCGTCGGCGTCGGTCACCGTGACGACACCGCGCGGGCTCGAGAACATCCCGCCCCCGGCAAACGCCGTGTAGGCCGCCGCGAGATCCAGCGGCGAGACCACGCCCGTGCCGAGCGCGAGCGACGGCACGCCCGGCTGTTCGGCGAGGTGCAGCGCACTCGCCATGCCCAGCACGCTGCGAGTGCCGACACGCTGCTGCAGCGCGACCGCCGCGCGGTTGTTCGACGACAGCAGCGCCTGCCGCAGCGGCATCGCATCTTCATCCTGCCGCGTCGAGACGTTGCGGGGCGTCCAGTCCTCGCCCGTTTCGGTGTCTGGCAGCGACACGCTGTCGAGGCCGTCGATGATCGACACTGGCGACCACCCGTTCGACAGCGCGGTGGCGTAGACGAACGGTTTGAACGCCGACCCCGACTGGCGCTTCGCGCGCACCGCGCGGTTGTAGGGGCTGTCGGTGAAATCGCGGCCGCCCACCATCGCCACGACGTCGCCCGAGCGCGGGTCGATCGCCACGAGCGCCGCCTGCACGCCCGCAATGCCAGCGCGACGCACGCCCTGCTGCACGGCGCGGTCCGCGGCGTCCTGCAGGTCGCGGTTGAAGGTGGTCGTCACCTTCCAGTCGGGTGGATGGTCACCGCCGAACCGGTCGCGGAACAGCTGCCGCGTGTATTCCTTCGCGTAGCCGGCCTTCGCATCCACCGCGATCGAGTAGGGACGGATGCGCACGCGCGCGCGGACCGCCTCGCGCTCCTGCGCCTCGGTGATGTAGCCGAGCTCGCGCATCCGCGCGAGCACCACGTGGCTGCGTTCGCGTGCGCCGTCGAGGTTGCTCCACGGCGAGAGCGCCGACGGCGCCTGGATGAGCCCCGCGATGAGCGCCGCCTCGGCGAGCGTCACCTGCTTCGACGGCTTGCCGAACAGGCGCTGCGACAGCGGCTCGACGCCGTAGACGCCAGAACTGAGATACACGCGGTTGAGGTACAGCTCGAGGATCTGGTCCTTCGACAGCTGCACCTCGAGCAGCACCGCCAGCGCCGCTTCCTTGCCCTTGCGCACGAGCGTGCGCTGGTTCGAGAGGAACAGCGTGCGCGCCAGTTGCTGCGTGATCGTCGACCCGCCCTGGCGGCTGTCGGTGCTCGCCGTCACCCACAGCGCACGCGCCAGCCCGATCGGATCGATCCCGAGATGGTTGCGGAAGCGGTGATCCTCGATGGCGATCACGGCCTGCCGCAGCGGCAGCGCGATCTGCGCGAGCGGCACGTCGTTGCGCTGCTCGTCCATGCGGAACCACGCGGTGCCGTCGTTCCACGTGAAGACCGTGTCGCCGACGCCCTGCTGCAGCTTGCGAATCGCGAGCGCGTGCTTCGCCATCCACCAGGCCGCGATCGCGCCGAGCACGATCGACACCGACACGACCACGGCGAGCGCCCGCCGGCGCCACGACCACGATCGCCACGAGGCGGGGCGCAGGGCAGACGGCGGCATGTCAGCGCGCGCGCCGCGACCTCAGGTCGAGCGCGAGTGACAGGGCGACGTAGTACACTGGGAAGACGAACGCGTGCCAGCGCAACCACGCGGGGACGTCGGGCATCCACACCAGCATCGCGATGCAGCCCGCGCCCCACAACGCGCCGAGCGCGTTCGTGGTCTTCATGAACGGCACGGTGCGCGACGGGTACAGGTAGCGGAGGGGCACGAAGACGAGGACGGCAAACAGCGCCAGCCATGCCGCATTGACCGCCGGACGCGATCCGATCGCCCAGAAATAGAAGACGAGGATGTTCCAGTACGAGGGGAAGCCCGTGAAGAAGTGATCCGACGTCTTCGCGTCGGTGCGCGAGAAGCCGTAGGCGCTGCTGATGATCACGGCCGCTGCGAGCGGCAGCGCCAGCACCTCGGGCACCATCGGCTCGTGCCAGACGATGAACGCGGGCACGAACACGTACGTGAGGTAGTCGACGATGTCGTCGAGGTGCGCGCCGCTGAACTGCGGGAGGCGCTCGCTGACACGGACGGCGCGCGCGAGCAGGCCATCGGTGGCGTCGATGACGACCTGGACGATCAGCCAGGCGAAGGCCCGCCTGAGGTCGTGGTCGATCGCCGCGATGATGGCGAGGAAGGCACAGACGGCGCCGCTGGCGGTGTAGGCGTGCACCAGCCACGCGGCAACGACGCCCGGCAGCGATCGGCTGGTGTCAGGGCGCATGCTGGCGGCGGTCCTAGGTGACGTCGCCGCGACGCGTCGCCGACCGTCGATCTTCCTTGAAGCGCACGAAGTGCTCGACGGTGAGCATCACGCAGAGGGCTTCGCCTTCGGCGTACAACGTGCCATCGTCACCCTTCAGCCATCCGCGCGTGTAGACCTTGCGGCCCGCGACCTTGTCGACCCACGCCTCGAAGTACGTGTCGGTGCCCAGCGGAATCATCGCGCGGAAGTCGACCGCGAGGCGCCCGACGACCACCGGGTGGCCGGCCGCCCACGCGGCGCCGCCGAGTACTTCGTCGAGCACGGCCGACATCGCGCCGCCGTGCGCGTGCCCGGGTGGGCCTTCGGCCTCGGGTCCGAACCACGCGCGGCCGACGAGATGGTCGTCGGTGTCGCGCTGGTAGTAGGCCACGCGGAACCGGCTGAGGGCGTTGGCACCCGACACGAACGAGAGGGTGTCTTCCGTGACCGGAAACGGCGAGAACCGCCTCCAGCCGTCGGGAACGACGAGGGGGGGCGGCACGAGGTGCGCGAAGGCGTTCGGCATGACGTGACGATGCGGGGGCCACCCCGTGGGCGGCCCCTGCGGGTGCCTCGCGGGCAGACGCCCGGCTAGGCCGAGGCGGCCAGCCGCTTGTCGATCTCGGCGAGTGCCGCCTGCAACTGCTTGCGGCGCACGTCGCTGGTCGCGGCGTCGAGCTGCCGCCCGAGGTCGGTGCGCGCCAGGCGCAACGCCTCGGTGGCCCGGACCTTCTCGGGATCCTTTACCGGCCCCGACGCGCGGCGGCGACGCTCGGCTTCACGGGCTTCGATCTGCTCTTGCAATCGGGCTTCTGCGTCAACAAGCCCTTCACCTGAATCACTCATCGTTCATGCACCGGAGGCGTAGACCCAGGCCGCCCCACGCGGCACCGGGACTCGACAGTGTATCCGAAATGCCCGATTTCGGGTCTGACCCGATTTGACAGAAAACCGGGGGTCGAAGGCCAGTTTTCGCCAACTCGCGTTACCACTCGCCGGCGCCTCCACACGAACCAGCCCCGTGTTCATTGACGCAACCCGCGTTTGCGCCGGGGAAACCCGGGATGATGAGGGCCTGACCCCAATTCCGGTTTCACCGCTTCTTCGCTATGATCCGGGGATGCGGTTCGCGCCGGCGGTGCAGGAGTGGTTCGAGCGGGCATTCGCGGCGCCGACGGCGCCCCAGCGGGCCGGATGGCCCGCCATCGCGCGCGGCGAATCGGTGCTGCTGCTCTCGCCCACAGGCTCGGGCAAGACGCTGGCGGCGTTCCTCTGGGCCATCAACCGCGTCATGTTCGACCCGGCGCCGGCACCGGCCGCCCGCTGCCGCATCCTCTACATTTCGCCACTCAAGGCGCTGGCCGTCGATGTCGAACGCAACCTGCGCGCCCCCATCGCCGGCATCGCCAACGTCGCCGACGCGCGAGGGCTTGCGTACACCGTTCCGCAGGTGGCCGTCCGCACCGGCGACACGCCAGCCAGTGAGCGCGCACGCTTCCAGCGCGCGCCCGCCGACATCCTCGTCACGACGCCCGAGTCGCTCTACCTGCTCCTCACGTCGAACGCCCGCGACGCCCTCCGCCACGTCGAGACGGTGATCGTCGACGAGATCCACGCGCTGGTGCCGACCAAGCGCGGCGCGCACCTGGCCCTCTCGCTCGAACGCCTCGAATGGCTGTGCGGCCGGCGCCTCCAGCGCATCGGCCTGTCGGCCACGCAACGGCCACTCGACGAGGTCGCGCGGTTCCTCGGGGGAACCGAGGCGGCCGGTCGCAGGCGTGACGCCAGCGGCACGGCTGGCGCCAGGGCGCCGCGACCAGGCGCCGGCGTCGCAGGCGAGGCGGACTCCGCGGCAGACGCCACTCCGGACGCCGACGGCACGTCGAGCATTCACGCCGAGTTCGAGGCCGCGTCCGAGACGCACACGTTCCGCCCCGTCACGATCGTCGATGCGCAGGCGCGGAAGACGCTCGACCTGACCATCGAGGTGCCGGTCGAAGACATGGCCTCGCTGGCCCAGCCCGTCGAGATCCCCAGCGGGCCGGCGTCGCAGGGGCCCGTGCGGCCGTCGATCTGGACGGCCATCCACCCGCGCCTGCTCACGCTGATCCGCGAGCACCGCTCGACGCTCATCTTCGTCAACAGCCGGCGCGTCGCCGAACGGCTCGCGGGCGCGCTCAACGAACTCGCCGACGAAGTGCTCGTCCGCGCGCACCATGGCTCGATTGCCCGCGCGCAACGCCTCGAGATCGAAGACAGCCTCAAGGCCGGCACGCTGCGCGGCCTCGTCGCCACGTCGTCGCTCGAACTCGGGATCGACATGGGCGCCATCGATCTCGTCGTCCAGATCGAGGCGCCGCCGTCGGTCGCCTCGGGCCTCCAGCGCATCGGGCGCGCCTCGCACCAGGTCGGCGCCGTCAGCACCGGCATCGTCTTCCCGAAGTACCGCAGCGACCTCATCGCGTGCGCCGCGGCCACGCGCGCGATGCACGACGGCCACGTCGAGGCGACGCGCTACCCGCGCAACCCGCTCGACATCCTCGCGCAGCAGGTCGTCGCCATCACGTCGATGGACACGTGGGACGTCGACGACCTGCTTGCCGTGGTCCGCGGCGCGGCTCCGTTCGCGGCGCTCACGCCCAGCGTGTTCGAAGGCGTGCTCGACATGCTGGCCGGACGCTACCCGTCTGACGAGTTCGCCGAACTCCGCCCGCGCATCACGTGGGATCGCGTCGGCGGCACCGTGCGCGGACGCGATGGCGCGAAGCGTGTCGCGATCATCAACGGCGGCACGATCCCCGACCGCGGCCTCTACCCGGTGTTCCTCGCCGGTGGCGACAAGGGCGCCGCCCGCGTCGGCGAACTCGACGAAGAGATGGTCTTCGAGAGCCGTGTCGGCGAGACGTTCCTGCTCGGCGCCTCGAGCTGGCGCATCGAAGACATCTCGCACGACCGCGTCGTCGTGTCGCCTGCGCCAGGCGAGCCGGGCAAGATGCCCTTCTGGAAGGGCGAAGCCACCGGCCGGCCGCTCGAGTTCGGACGCGCGATCGGTGCGCTCACGCGGAAGACCGCGTCGATGTCGGTGCCCGCCGCCATTGCGATGCTGACGAAACACCACGACCTCGAGCCCGGCGCCGCCGAGAACCTCGTCACGTACCTGCACGAGCAGAAGGCCGTCACCGACGTGCTGCCCGACGACCGCACCATCGTCGTCGAGCGATGTCGCGACGAACTGGGCGACTGGCGCGTGTGCGTCCTGACGCCGTTCGGCGGACGCATCCACGCCCCGTGGGCGATGGCGGCCTCGGCGCGCATCCTCGACGAACTCGGCATCAGCGTCGAGACGATGTGGACCGACGATGGCTTCGTCGTGAGGTTCCCGGAGACCGACGCCGCGCCCGATGTGTCGCTGCTGCTGCCGCCGTCGGCCGACGTCGAGGCGCTGGTCGTCCGCCAGCTCGGCGCCACGGCCCTGTTCGCGGCCCGCTTCCGCGAGTGCGCCGCGCGCGCCCTCCTGCTGCCGCGCCGCCGCGCAGGCCAGCGCACGCCGCTGTGGCAGCAACGCAAGCGCGCCACCGACCTGTTGCAGGTCGCCTCGAAATTCGGCTCGTTCCCGATGCTGCTCGAGGCCTACCGCGAGTGCCTGCGCGACCAGTTCGACATGCCCGCACTCGTCTCGACGCTCCAGGCGATCGAACAGCGCGACGTCCGCGTCGCGTCCATCGAGACGACGGCTCCCTCACCCTTCGCCTCGTCGGTGCTGTTCGGCTACGTCGCCAACTACCTGTACGACGGTGACGCGCCGCTGGCCGAGCGCCGCGCGCAGGCGCTGACGATCGATCACGCGCAGTTGCGCGAGCTGCTGGGCGAGGCCGAGCTGCGTGAACTGCTCGACGCCGACGCCATCGACAGCGTCGAGCGCCAGCTCCAGCACCTCGACCCCGCGTACCACGCCAAGTCGCCCGATGGCCTGCACGACCTGCTGCTGCGTATCGGCGACCTGACCGCCGACGAGATCGCGGCGCGCACCGTCGATGGCACCGGCCGATCGTGGATGGGGCAACTGCTCGCGGAGCGGCGTGCGGTGGAGGCCGTCGTGGCCGGCACGCCACGGTACTTCGCCGTCGAAGATGCCGCCCGCTACCGCGACGCGCTCGGCGTCCCGCTTCCGCCGGGGCTGCCCGCGTCGCTGCTCGCACCCGCTCCGGATCCGAAGGGCAACCTCGTGCAGCGCTACGCGCGCACGCACGGTCCGTTCACGAGCGCGGAGTGTGCCGCACGCTTCGGCCTGTCGCGCACCGTCGTCGAAGAGATCCTCCACCGCCTCGTCGCTGGCGGACGCCTGCTCGAGGGCGACTTCCGCCCCGGCGGGCTGCAGCGCGAGTGGTGCGACGCCGACGTGCTCGCGACCATCCGCCGGCGGTCGCTCGCCAGGCTGCGGCACGACGTCGAACCCGTCGAACCGCACGTGCTGGCCCGCCTCATCACGACGTGGCAGGGCGTGGTGAAGCCGCGTCGCGGGCTCGACGCCCTGCTCGACGCCATCGAGCACCTGCAAGGGGCCCCGCTCGTGGCGTCGCTGCTCGAACGCGAGATCCTGCCGGCGCGCGTCGACGGGTACGCCGCATCGGATCTCGACCTGCTGATCGGCGCGGGCGAAGTGGTGTGGACGGGCGTCGATCCGCTCGGCGATCGCGACGGCCGCGTGGCGCTGTTCCTCGCGGATCACCTGGCGAAGCTCTGGCGAGGTCCTCGACCCGACGCGATGTCTGACCTCGGTGATCGGGAACGCGCCGTGCTCGCCGAGTTGTCGCGCGCGGGCGCGTCGTTCTTCGGGCCGCTGCACGAGGCCCTCGGCGGCGGCTTCCCCAACGACACGGTCGACGCCCTGTGGTCACTCGTCTGGCGCGGCCTCGTGACCAACGACTCATTGCACGCGCTGCGCGCCTACGCGCAACCGCCGGCACGCGAGAAGCGCAAGCACAGCACGGGACGCGCCTTCCGCTCGCGACGGACGACGCCGCCGGCCGCCGAGGGCCGGTGGTCGCTGACGTCGGCCCGTGTCGCCACGCGCGCCTCAGACACGACGTGGAGCGCGGCGCTTGCGCAGCAGTTGCTCGCGCGCTACGGCGTCGTTACCCGCGAGGTGACGCAGGCCGAGGCCGTGAGCGGAGGATTCAGTGTCGTGTACGACGTCTTCAAGTCGATGGAGGAGCGCGGGCGTGTCCGTCGCGGCTACTTCACCGCCGGCGTCGGCGCCATGCAGTTCGCCATGCCGGCGGCGCTCGACCTGCTGCGATCGCTGCGGGCCGACCCCGAGGAACCGCAGGTCGTCATGCTCGCGTCGACCGATCCTGCAAACCCCTACGGCGCGATCCTCAAGTGGCCACGTCCAGACGTCCCGCTCGCCGGCAATGGGCGGGGGCCGTCACGGTCGGCGGGCACGTCGGTCGTGATCGTCAACGGCCGGCTCGGGGCGTTCGTGTCGCGCGGCGCGCGGCAGGTCACCAGCTACCTGCCCGGCGACGAGCCAGACCGAAGCCTCGTCGGGTGCCACGTGGCCGAACAGCTCGCTCGCGCCGCGCAGCTCGCCTTCGAGCGTTCGGCCCCCTTCGTCATCGCCGAGATCAACGGCGCGCCGGCGGGCGAGCATCCGCTCGTGCCCTTCCTGCTCGACGCGGGGTTCGTGCGCTCGTCGCTCGGCCTCCACCTGCGGCGCGAGACCGCGACGACGCCGCGGCACGCGGCGACGCGCACGGCGCCGCGCCGCTCACGACTCGTCAGCTCGCCATTCGGGCCTGGCGAGGCATAGCCCCCGGGAATCCACGGAGCCACCATGAGCACCCGCACCGTCGAAGCCGAACTGCAGGACGTCATCGATCGTGTCACGCCGATGTGGCTCGACGTCCACGACGACGAGGCGTCGGAGCGTCCGCGGGCCGATGCCTGGTCGCCCAAGGAGATCGTCGGACACCTGATCGACTCGGCGGCCAACAACCACCGGCGCTTCGTCGAGGCGCAGTTCGTCGATCACCCGGTGTTCCCCGGCTACGTGCAGGATGCGTGGGTCTCTGCGCAGCGCTACCAGGATCGTTCGTGGCGCAGCCTCGTGCGCCTCTGGCACGACTACAACGCGCACCTGTGCCACGTGATCGCCGCCATCCCGCCGGCCGTGCGCACCCGGCAGCGCACGCGCCACAGCCTGCACCTCATCGCGTGGCGCGCCGTACCCGAGCGCGAGCCTGTCACCCTCGAGTACTTCATGCGCGACTACGTCAATCACCTCGAGCACCACGTGTCGCAGGTCGCCGCGATGCTCGGCAGCGGCGGCGTGTAGCCGATGCCCGAGGGCGACACGATCTTCCGCGCAGCGCGGAGCCTGCACGCCGCGCTGGCGGGCGACACCATCACCCGGTTCGAGACGGGTTACGCGCACCTCTCGGTCGTCGACGACCAGTCGCCCATCGCCGGCCGCACCATGCTGCGAGTCGAGCCGCGCGGCAAGCACGTGTTGATGTGGATGTCTGGCGACCTGGTGCTCCGCACGCACATGCGGATGTCTGGCAGCTGGCACCTGTATCGTCCCGGCGAGCGCTGGCAGCGGTCGCCGGCGCGCATGCGACTCCTGCTCGAGACCGCGCGTGTCGTCGCGGTGGGCTTCGACGTGCCCGATGCGGAGTTCCTGACCCCTGGCGCGCTCGCGCGAGCACGCGCCGTGACGTCGCTCGGGCCCGACCTGCTGCACGACGGCTTCGACCGCGTCGAAGCCCTCAGGCGGCTTCGCCAGCAGCCGCACCGCGAGATCGGCGTTGCCCTGCTCGACCAGCGCGTCATGGCCGGCGTGGGCAACGTCTTCAAGTCAGAGGTGCTGTTCGCGTCCGGTGTGAACCCGTTCACGCTGGTGGCCCGGCTGCCCGATGATGTCCTGCTGGCGATCATCGACACCAGCCGCACGTTCCTGCGCGCCAATGTGCTGCCGACGTCGGGCGACGCCATCGTCACGTACGCCGGTCAGCGCCGGACCACGGGGCAGGCCGACCCCGCCGCCCGCGTCTGGGTCTCGGAGCGTGCAGACCGTCCGTGCCGCCGCTGCGGGACGGCCATCGAACGCAGGAAGCAGGGCGAAGAGGCGCGAGCGACGTACTGGTGCCCGGCCTGTCAGCCTCACATCGCGTGAGGTGGCGACGTGATGGCCTTGATCGTCTCGAGCAGCCGGGCCGGGTTGCACGGCTTCGGCAGGACGAGATCGCACCCGCACTCGACGGCCCGCGCCAGCTCATTGGGATAGTCGAGGCCGCTCAGTGCCACGAGGCGCGTCCCCGGCAGTGCCAACTCGCGCCGGATGGTCTGCGCCACGTGCCACCCGTCGATCCGCGGCAGGGCCAGGTCGAGCAGGACGACCGACGGCTGCCGCTGCTTCACCTTGGCCAGCGCCTCGGGCCCGTCGGCGGCCTGGATGACACGGTAGCCGCAAGCGACGAGGAACTCGACCAGGCCCTCGCGGCCATGCTGGTCGTCGTCGACCACGAGAATCAGGGGCGCATCGGGCGGCGTTGGCTGGGGGAACCGGGCGACGCGCTCCACGGGACCGGCACTCGACACGGGTGACGAGACTGGAGCGGGCTTCATGATGCCGGGGGTGATAGCAAGGCTCGGGCCGATCGCCGGCCTGGCAGAATGCTCGATTCGCGCCCAGAGTCGGCCGATCGCGTCGGCCGAGGCGTGCGCCGACCATGCACGGTCGGTAATTCCTGCACGGCAGGAATGGCGGAGGCGTCTGGCCGACCGCGTCAGCGCCGCGTCACCGACACCGGGGCGTTGTAGTCGGGTTCCTGCGATTCGGGATCCACGCGATCGGGCGGCAGCAGGACGTTGCCCTCGGGCCAATGGACCTCGAGGTTGCCGGGCAGGATGGCCGCGAGCCTGACGGTCGCCTCGAAGCGCCCCCACGGCGACTGCAGCGTCACGGGCGACTCCTCGGTCAATCCGAGCCGCGTCGCGTCGGCCTCGCTCATCAACACCGCATCGCGCGCATGCCCGGTCAGCGGATCGACCGCCCGCTGCACCATCGAGTTGAACTGCTTCCCGCGGCGCGTCGAGAGCCGGAACTGCCCCGGCGACACCGACATCCCGCGCAGCGGCACGACGGCGAACGCCGCACGGGCGTCGGCCGTCGCAAACGCCCGGTCGGCATACAGCGTGCGACCGCCCCACTGCACCTGGTCGCCCTTCTGGCGCAAGCGCTCGATCCCGGTGTAGAGCGGCTGGGCACGGGCGATCTCGGCCCGGATGTCGGCAGCGTCGCCGAAGCGCACCTGGGCTTCGCGACGAGGGTCGATTTCGGCCATCACCTCGCCGATGACGTCCCATTCCGCACGCGCCTCGCCGACGCGACGGCCAGGAATTTCTGGCGAGTACACGATCCGCCGCTCGGTCGTCGTCTCGGTCCCGCCCCCCGGCGATTCGTAGCGCGTCGTCGCGGGCAGCAGCCACACTTCGTCTGACGGGTCTTCGAGCATCATGGTCGTCACCACGATGTCGTGGTGAACGCGCAGGCCTGGCCGATGCAGCGCCGCGCGGAGCCGCGCCTCGCCGGCCAGCGTCTCGAGGAAGTTGCCACCCACGATCCAGAACGCATCGAGGGCGCCGCGTGCCGCGGCATCGACCATCTCGTGCGAGGTGAGCCCGTGATGCGCGGGCACCTCGAAGCCCCACACGCGCGACCAGCGCTCGCGGGTCGCCGCATCGACCACCGGCGCGCAGCCCACTTCGGCGCCGCCCTGCACGCCCGAGTGCCCGCGAATCGGCATCAACCCGCGGTAACGTCGCCCGACGAGCCCGCGCGCCAGCGCCACGTTGATCAGGGCCCTGACGGTATCGACGCCGTGGGCGTGCTGCGTCAGCCCCATCGACCAGACAAAGCTCGCGTTGGGCCGATCGACCAGCAGTTGCGCAAACGCCGCGATGCGCTCGCGCGTCGTGCCGCTCTCGCTGGCGATCGCGTC
>JAEUQQ010000038.1 GCA_016789685.1 Acidobacteriota bacterium
CAGGGTGCTGCGCGTGCCGCAGTCCGTGGCTGAGCGGCTCTACAACCGAGCACTGGGGAAGGCGGAGGACGAGGCTGAGCAGACCGCCGCCGGCACTTGGGACCAGCGGATTCACAGGCGACGCGGTAAACGTGCGTGAACTACCGAACCCGCAGACATTGCGTTCGTGGAAGAGCTCGTAGAACAACGATCATTACGGCTCGACTGCGGGATTTTCGGCGCCCTCGCGAAAAAACCCGCCGGACTTCCGGCGGATGGCCGGGCAACATTTCTGGAGCACTCTCGATTCTCCCAGGACGCGGTTGCAAGCTTGTGGCACTCATCTTGCCTACGTTGATCGTGAGCGTGGTCGTGTTTCGAGCAACACTGCTGTCAATCGTCTTGATGTTCGCCGCTGGGCCGAGTGCCTCGCTGTTCTGTAAGGCATTGTGCGACCCACAGGCCGCCGCCGAGAACGGTTGCCACCACGACAACAACGTTGGCGGCTCAGTCAGCCTCTCTGCCGGTGATTCGTGTCTGGATTCCGTCCAGGCGCTCGCCATCCTGCTGAAGGAGGATGTGCGGCGCACGTCTTCCTTGGACGGCGGCTGCACTCCCGCCATCGCGACGTTTCGGTTCATGACCTCTCCCAGGAGTTCGGGCACAGTCTGGAATCAAGGACGTGCGCCGTCCGACCTGCAACGCCCGCTGACGACTCCTCTCCGCGTCTGATTACCTCTCGGTAGCCGGCTAGTCGCGAAGCGCGACTTCCGCCCGGCGGCCTTCGACTGCTCCGCTTACAAATCCGGCACTAGATTCGGGCGCCAAACGAAGACCGGCGCTCAGACGACACGTGCCCAGCAGTTATCAGTGACGTCTGTCACTAGAGAGGTGTGTCATGAGAACCATCCCGCTACGTTTCGCAGTTGTTCTTACGGTGGCAACGCTGACGGCGTCGTGGCAGGCCACCGCCCAGACTACGCCCCCCTCGCTTCTGAGCGATGTGGAGGTGCGTCAGCTCATCGCGCGCGGCGAACCAGGAGACCACGAGCGACTCAGTGATCACTTCACGATCCTCGCGCAGCGCTACGAGGCTGACGCCAGGCGCCATGAGTCCATGGGCCGCGCCTTTTCCGGCAACCCGAAGCTTGCTGCCGCGGCCACGAGCCTGCGGGAGCACTGCCGACAGCTCAGTGCTCGCAATCTGGAAACAGCGGCAACGCTGCGTGAACTGGTCGCGCATCACACGAAGCTCGCCAGTGGACAGCCATCGGATCCGCCGAGCAGCGCGGAACGCTTCGAGCGTGGCGCCGGAGCACCAGCGCCATCGGACGAGACGTTGATGCGTCTCGCCGGCGAAGCAGAAGCGACGTCCGACCACCGCGCGCTCGAGGACTACTTCACGAGCCTCGCGGCACGCTATGAGCAGGACGCGAAGAGAAGCGCCGCCTTCGCCGCGTCGTGGCGAGCCGGCGGTTCGAAGAACCCCAGCGCTTCCGGGCTAGCCGCCCGGTGGGACCGACTGGCTAGGGAGCAGCGTGCGTCCGCCGTTGAGGCGCGGGCCGCCGCTGCGCTTCACAATCAGCACACTGCAACCACACGGTAGCTGGCCAGAGCTGTGAACGCCGGGTCGGCGGCGGGCTGCCGACCCGGCATCCGAAGTCGCTGGATGGAGACCGTCATGATTCGCCTTCTCTGGATCAGGGCCACTTTGGCCACTATCGCTGCAGTTGCGTGGCCGTTGGTCGGCGCTGCTCAGGTGGAGCTGCAACTGCCGTCGCCTCTCCGACTCGTCGACGTCGTGCGCATCGCCGGCGAACGACGAGCGGAAATCGAAGCCGCACGAGCACGGACGCGGGCCGCCGAGCAGCGCCCAGCGATCGTCTCGGCCCTAGCAGACCCCATGGTGTCGCCGTCGCTCGACCATCTCCCCTTCATGTGGAGCGGGGCGGACGTCAGCGTCACCATCGAACAGCAAATCCCGCTCTCCGGCATCCGCGGCCATCGGCGCGTCTCTGCGCTCGCGGACATCGACAGGCTCCGTGCGGAAACGGGCCGTGCAGGCCTGGACGTTGGGCTGCAGGCCGCGACTGCGTTCCTGATGCTCCAAGAGCGGCAGCGCACCCAGGCGCTGCTCTCGGAGCAGGTCGCGTTCGCACGCGACGTCGTCGCGGCGGCGAACGCGCGGTATTCCTCCGGCACGGCGCCGCAATCAGATGTGTTGCGCGCCGAAGTGGAAGTCGCCCGTCTCGAGGCGCTGGCTCGCTCCCTCGTGAGCGAAGTGCGCGGCGCCGAGAGCATGCTCGCTACGAGCCTTGGCCTGGAGGCGGACGCGATATTGCCGTCGTTGCAGCCCGTCGTCGTGGCGCAACCTCCGCCGCCGTGGCCGACGCTCCGAGCGGCGCTCGTCGGGCGCCCGGAACTCACTGCCGCCCGTGCGGAGATCGCGCGGGCCGAGGCCGACGTGCAGGTCATGCGCGACATGTATCGCCCGATGGCCACCATTCGCACCGGCCCTTCTTACACGATGACCGACGGCAGGGGCTGGATGGCCATGGTGGGCCTCAGCCTGCCGATCTGGCGCGGCAAGCTGAAGGCCGGTGTCGCCGAAGCGCAGGCCATGCGCGCAATGTCCGAGGCCGACCTGCGGGCGATGACGCGCATGTTCGAGGGCGAGGCCGCGACGGCGACCAATCAAGTCCAGGCGTGGCGCGACCGGCAGGATGCGCTCAACACGAACGTCCTGCCAAGGGCGCGGATGGCGATCGCGCCGGCCATCGCGGGGTACACCGCGGGCCAACTGCCTCTGGTCAGCGTGATTGAAGCCGTGCAGGCCCTGTGGACGGTGCAAGCAGACGTGATTGCGGCTGACGTCGAACTCGGCCTGGCGTGGGTGCGCCTGGGCCGCGCCATCGGCTCGTACGAGGAGGTACTGCGATGACCCGTCGCTCTGGTGTTCGTGGGGCCTTGGCCCCGATCGTGGCGTCGGTCGTCACTGCGGCCGTCCTTGTGGGAGCGCTGTGGGTGCAGCGTCAGCGCCAGGGGTGGCCATTCTCGAGTGCGCCCCAACACGCCTTAGCGGCACCGAGTTCTGCCGCAGCCGGTGGGGACATGGCTGGCATGGACATGAGCGGCGAGACGGGCGACACCCCACCGTCCCGCGTGGCCATCGACGTCGCGGCCGAGACGCTGCAGACGCTGGGGGTGCAGATTGAGCCGGTCAGGCGCGAGGCGCTCACCGACACGATTCAAGCCGTGGCGACCGTCGCGCCCGACGAGTCCCGTATCTCGCACGTGCACACGCGCGTGGCCGGATGGGTCGAGCAACTGGACGTCAACACGACGGGCGAAACAGTACGGGTCGGCCAACCGTTGGCGCGCGTGTTCTCGCAGGAGCTGCTGTCGTCCCAGACCGAGTACCTCTCCGCGCGCCAGTCCATCGCGGCGTCCGGCATCTCGAGCGCCGTCGTCGCGGGCGGTCGCACCCGTTTGAGCGTGCTCGGCATGAGCGCCGACGAGATCAACGCGATCGAGGCGAGCGGTGAGCCGCGACGGCTCGTCACCGTCGTGGCGCCGCGGAGCGGCGTCGTGGTGACACGCGGTGTCACCGTGGGGACAGCGGTGGATCCGTCGACCCCGCTGCTGACCATCGCCGATCTGTCGTCGGTGTGGGTGCTGGCCGAAGTGCCCGAGGCGAGCATTCCATCGGTACGGCCTGGCACCAGCGCGACGTTGGACTTTCCCGCGTCGGGTCGGGCGCCCTTCACTGCACGCGTGGACTTCCTGTACCCGACGCTGACGGAGCGGACGCGGACGCTGCGCGTCCGCTTCACCGTCGGCAACGCACGCGGCACGCTGCGCCCCGGCCTCTACGGCACGGCGGCCTTCACGGTGGCCGGCACGCCGGCGATCACCGTTCCACGCGACGCCGTCGTCGATACCGGACGCCAGCAGCACGTCTTCGTCGCGGTCGGCGATCGCCTCGAACCTCGTCCCGTGACGCTGGGACTCCAACTCGCGGACCGCGTGGAGGTCAGGACTGGCCTGAACGACGGCGACCGCATCGTGACCGCCGGCGTGTTCCTGCTCGACTCAGAGAGTCGGCTGCGGGCGACCGGAGGCATGGGAGGGCATGCGCATGGCAGCACGCCAGCCCAGGACACAACGCCGGCCAGCCGGCCGAAGGCCGCCGTTCCGCCGGCCGCGGACCCGCATGCGGGCCACAAGGAGTAGCGGCCATGGTTGAACGTCTCATCGAGCTGTCGGCGAACCACAAATGGGTCGTGTTCGGCGTGGTGCTCGTGCTGGCACTGTGGGCAGCCGACTCCGTCCGCAAGACGCCGCTTGACGCGCTGCCCGACATCTCGGACCCGCAGGTGATTGTCTACACCGAGTGGATGGGGCGGAGTCCGGACTTAGTCGAGGACCAGATCACCTATCCGCTCGTGCGCACGCTGCAGAGCACGCCTGGCGTCGTGACCGTGCGCGGGTACTCGATGTTCGGCATGAGCTTCACCTACGCCCTCTTTGGCGAAGGCACCGACATCTACTGGGCGCGCACACGCGTGCTGGAGCAGCTCGGGCGGGTCCAGCAGTCGCTGCCGCCAGGCGTGACGCCAACACTGGGGCCGGACGCGAGTGGCGTCGGCTGGGTCTATCAATATGCCCTGAAGGACACGACGGGCCGGCTGGACCTCGCGGAGCTGCGGACGCTGCAGGACTTCACGATTCGCCCGGCCTTGCAGGCGGTCGCCGGTGTGGCGGAGGTGGCGTCGCTCGGCGGCTTCCAGCGCCAGTACCAGATCGTCATCGACCCGGATCGCCTCGTCGGCTTCGGCGTGACCCTCAGCGACATCACGCGGTCCGTGCGCGATGCGAACGCGGAGGTCGGGGCCCGTGTGCTGGAACTTGCTGGGCGCGAGTACGTCTTGCGCGGCCGCGGCTACGTGAAGGAACTGGGGGACCTCGAGAGCAGTGTCGTCGCAGTCGGCCGAGGGGGGATCCCCGTGCGGCTTCGCGACGTCGCGCGCGTGCAGTACGGCCCGGACATCCGCCGCGGCGCCGCCGACCTGAACGGCACGGGCGAAACAGTGGGCGGCATCGTGGTCATGCGGATCGGCTCGAACGCGCTGGACGTCATCCGCGCTCTGGAGGGCCAAATAGCGACGCTTCGCCTGCCGGACGGGGTCCGCCTGATTCCCACCTACGACCGGTCGGAGCTCATCGTTGGGTCGGTCAACACGCTGACCAATACGCTGATGCAGCAGGCGGTCATCGTCACGATCATCTGCCTGGTCTTCCTGTTCCACGCTCGCTCGGCCCTGATTGTGATGATCGTCCTGCCGATGTCGGTGCTGATGTCGTTCATCGCCATTCGCTACCTGGGCCTGACGTCCAACATCATGTCGCTCGGCGGAATCGCCATCGCCGTGGGCGAACTCGCGGACGCCGTCATCGTGCTCATCGAGAACGCCCATGTGCGTCTGGCCGCGGCGCCCCCCGGCAGTGACCGCAAGCGGGTCATCGTGGACGCGTGCAAGGAAGTGGGACGGCCGATCTTCTTCTCGTTGCTGCTCATCACCATCAGCTTCCTGCCGATCTTCACGCTGGCCGGGCAGGCGGGGCGGCTCTTCATGCCGCTCGCCTACACCAAGACGTTCGCGATGTTCGCGGCGGCGATTCTGTCGATCACCCTGGCGCCGCCGCTGATGGTGCTGCTGCTGCGGGGCCGGTTCCGCACGGAGGCGACGAACCCGGTCAGCCGCCTGCTAAGCGCGGTCTACCGACCGGTCGCGACGCTCGTCGTGCGGGCGCGCGTGGTGGTCGTACTGGCCGCGATTGCGCTGATGGTGGCTACCGTGCCGGTGTTCCAGCGGCTGGGATCCGAGTTCATGCCGCCGCTCGACGAGGGATCACTGCTCGTCATGCCGACGACATTTCCCGGCATCGCGATTGAGGAGGCGCGCCGGGCGCTGGTCGCGCAGAACCGGATCATCATGCGCTTCCCTGAGGTGCACTCGGTACACGGGAAGGCCGGGCGTGCGGAGACGGCGACCGATCCCGCCCAGCTCGACATGATCGAGTCGGTGGTCATGCTGAAGCCCCGTGAGCAATGGCCCACCACGTTCTCCACGCGGTGGCACAGCCCGTACGCACCTGACTGGCTCAAGGAGACGCTGCTGCGCCGCGTGTGGCCAGAACAGCAGGCTCGCACGCTGGCGCAACTCTCTCGCGACCTGGACGCCGCGCTGCGGATGCCGGGCTACCAGATGGCGATTGCGCCGCCGATCCGGACCCGCATCGACATGCTGACCACGGGCGTGCGGACGCCGGTGGGCGTCAAGGTGTTCGGCGAGAACCTCGATGAGATCGAGCGCATCAGCATCCATCTGGAAGGTCTGCTCCGCCAGGTGGCCGGCACACGCAGCACGTTCGCGGAGCGCCAGACGGGACGTGAGTACGTCGACATCGTGCCGGATCGGGCCGCCATCGCCCGGTACGGACTCACCGTGCGCGATGTGCAGGACGTGGTGGAAGCGGCCATCGGGGGCATGCCCGTATCGACCGCAATCGCCGGTCGTGCGCGCTTCTCTATCAACCTCCGCGTCGCCGCCGATCAACGGTCGGATCCCGAGGCGCTCCGGGCGCTGCTCGTCCCGGTGCCGTCCACGGGTGCCCTGGTCGACGTGTCCGGCACCAACACTGGGGCAGGAGCCAGCGGGGCGGGCGCCGGCCTGGTGGGCCTGACCGCGGGCAGTGGCGGTGGCATGGGCGGGATGGGCGGCGGCGGTGCGCGGCCGGCCAGGGCCTCTGGCGGTATGGCGTCAGGCGTCTCTCAGCCCCCGATGGGCGGGAGCGCGACGTCGGACCCCGATTTCCTCGAGCAGTGGCGCCAGCCCGCCGCGTCCGTCCCGCTCGGCCAGCTCGCGGACGTGCGGGTCACGACCGGCCCGCCGATGAT